>NZ_JASLFG010000013.1:0-213587 GCF_030150775.1 Aquitalea sp. | reverse complement strand
GCTGCGTTGTCCTTCCTGGCCGGTCGGGAGTGGGGACAGGCCGGGAATCGCCAGCGGTGGTGCCGTCGATTGCGGTGTGATGGTGAAGGTAACCGGCTGGCCAATCAGGCGGGCCAAGGCCAGATCACGCTCTGCCATCGTCACCGACACGATGAGTTGGTAGGGCGTATCCAGCGCTTCTTCAATATGAAACGCATGGACTGATGGCGCTAGTTGGAATCGGGGCGGGAAGACTAGCTGATAAGGATTTTGCATGGACGTAGGCTCTTGAGGCAGGTCAGACGGCGACACGCCATTCTTCACAATCGTGGATCAGGCGCGGGTGGTCAGGGCAGCGGCACAGCACGAGGTCATCGTTGAGCGCCAGGGTTTTTCCCTTGATATTGTTTTGTCCCAGGGTGCCGCGTGGCCCGGCCATCGCAATGACGCCGGTTGTGCCACAGATATCGCAGCGCACCCTGGCGCCGATGAAGGACACGGGAATTCCAAGTAGTGTCGGCCCATCGACCATACCTTCCACGACTTCACCGCGTCCGGTGATACGACAGCCGAGGCGAATGACAAATCTCATGTGTTGGCTCCTGTTGTGGTCGATTCGGGCGGCAATGCCATGCCAGCCCAGTGCTGATTTTCCTGTTGGCCATACCAGCCAACCGCTTGCTGCCGCAGCATCGCGGCTTCCACTGCCATTGCAGCCATGATCCAGCAGCCCAAGGCACCGGGATTGCCCCAGTAAGGTTCATGTTCCACGGCGTCGATTTGCCAGCCTGCTGCGGATAGCGCATCCGGGCTGTCACGGTTCAGGCTGAAAAAGGAGGCGGGCGGATTGGCCAGTGCAGCATTGCGCTGTGCCAACGCCAGATGTTCTGGTGTGCTGAACAGCACCGGTCGGGACAGGCTGGCACCTGTACCGGCATGGCTTGCCAGCATGGCAAAGGCGGCTTCGGCGGCCGGGGGGCTATTGCTTGCGCCGAAGCTGGCCGCAGGCGTGGCGATGCCTGCCAGCAGGTGATAGCTGGCGTGTTGCCGGGCGTAGAGTGCGTCAATCACCTGATCAATGTCCTCGGGGCTGTGCAAGCGCTGAGGATGTGCAGTCAAAAAGATGCCCAGTTCGCTGGCATGTTGTCGAAAGCGTAGCCACGCGTCTTCGCTGCCACTCCAGGAAACGGGGACCGATGGGTTCAACACCGGTCGCGGCCACTCCGCCAGCATCGTGGCCAGTTGGGCGGGGAGGTATTGGGCAGCGGGAAGGCGTTGTTCCTGTTCTTCCTCATCGGATGTCATGTCGGATGATGCTGCATCGTCCGCTAGCAGGATGCCGATTTCTTCGCTGGTTTCATCATCGGCAACTGCCTCGTCGTCAGCCGCATAAGCGTTCCACATGGCCGCGTCTGTATCCTGCTGGCCGTCTGCTTCGGTTATGGATTCCGGCTCAGCCAGATAGGGCGGTGCCGCGGACTCGCATTGCGGCACCTGTAACAAGCTGCAGAATGGCACCGGTTTTGCCCTTTGTTGCCGGAGCAGAATCTGGCGATCTGCCGCGTGCATGCAGGCCGGTCCAAGCAAGGCGATATGCGGGATAAAAAGTCGCGCTTTGCGGCGCTGTTCTTCCTGGTGATACGCGGCGAGATGCAAGGCATTGCGGTGATCAACAACCCAGCCTGCCAGCAGCCAGAAGCTGTAGCGCAACAGTGTCCAGAAGCAGGAAAGCATGAAACCGGGCGCGGCAGCCTTGAGCCAGAAGCCGGTCAGAGGGGCAGTTTTTGCTGTGCTGACTGCCGTGGTGTAGGTGCTGATCAGCGTTGAGAGCAAGGTGCAGGCGAGGATCAACATCACATAGCGCGGCCAGCGGGGCTTGCCTGGCAGTGTTTCTTGCTGCAGTTGATTTTCAGATGCTTGCATGCCGTGGTGACCGGTCGCTGGGGGCTATAGATCGGGCATTACACGGCCAGACATTTGCATCAGCAATGTCCACTCAGCCAGTTTTACCGACCGGCCTTGTCTAAAGAATGGTGGGGGCAGATTGGCCTGCCTTGCTAATGGCGCGCAATGACGGCAAGCGAATGCTTGGCCGCAGCAGTGTGATGACGTTCATGTGCAAACCGTGTTACGGCTTGTCAGCGCTGACAACAGCCTGCTGTGGCGTTGAGTAAGGCGATTGCAGTTTTATCCCACTGCCAACGTCAATCAGGCCTGGTTGCGCTCAGCTAGCGCCAGTCTGTGCCAGTGCGCCTTCTACTAGGGACTTCAGGCTCTGCTTAGCCGCTCTTAATCTGCAATGTGTACCTCGACATTGGCTCGCTGCAAGGCATGGGAGAGTGTTTCGTTCGGGCGATGATTCACGACCAGTCGGTGGATGTTCTCCAGCCCGCAAACCCGGAACAAGGCGGTAGCACCGAATTTGCTGGCGTCGGCAAGCACGGTGAGCCGCCGGGCCTGGGCAATCATGGCTTTGGCGATATCTGCCTCGGCTAGGGAAAAGTCCATTACCCCGTTTTCGTCGATGGCACCAACCGTTAGCACGACATCGGTGGTATTGAACTGCTGAATTTGTGTGATGGCCAGGCCGCCGACGCTTTCCGAGGCGTCGGCCAGGTATTCGCCACCAATCAGGAACACTTTGTTGCTGCGATCGCCCCGCCCAATGAGCTGGGCGATGGCCAGAGAATTGGTGATGATGGTCAGGTGCTGCTTGCGGGCCAGTTCGTGTGCCAGGGCCAATGTGGTGGTGCCCGTATCAATCAGCAGGGAATCACCGGCTTTGAACAGGCTGGCCGCCAGGCGCGCAATGCGCTGTTTTTCCTCGGCATGCTGCATGCGGCGCTGACGAAAATCATGCTCAACCGGCTCATCCGAACTCATTGCTCCGCCATGGTATTTCTTGAGCAAGCCATGATTGGCCAAGACGGTCAGATCCCGTCGTATTGTTTCGCGTGAGGCAGCTGTCAGGACTGACAGACGTTCCACACTAATCTTTTTGTGCTCTCGCACCAAGTCAAGAATGGCTTCCTGGCGCTGTTGGGGTTTGTGTGGTCCGGTGATTTTCATGCGACATGCCTGGGTTTGAAGCAGGGAATCCAAGGGAAATGTCTGTCCATTCTGGCTTATTCGCATTCCATGCGCACTATATCGCCGCTGTTTGCCTTCGGGGTGCCAAATACGGGCTGTGCTGGCCTTGGCCGAGCGCGGAGTGTGCGCATCCCATGTTTTCCTCTTTGCGTTGCATTGATGGCTGATTGCGGGACTTTCCCTGTCAATTAGTCATATTGTGGATTTTTCAGTCATTAAATATTGTTTATTCATGTTTTTTTGACCGTACGGTCATTGTGTTTGACTGAAAAGGAAGGCCTATGTTTGACGTTGCCATCATCGGCGCGGGTGTCGTGGGCTGTGCGGTTGCCCGCCGATTTGCCTTGCTTGGGGCCAAGGTGGTGTTGATGGAAAGCGGTGCCGATATTTTGTCTGGCGCTTCCAAGGCTAACAGCGCCATTTTGCATACCGGCTTTGATGCTCCGCCCAATAGCGTGGAGTGGCAACTGATACAGGCTGGCCGTGCTGAATATCTGGCCATCCATGAAAAACTGAACCTGCCACTGATTCAAACCGGAGCCCTTGTCTGCGCCTGGAGCGAGGAGGAAGCCAGCAAGCTGGAGCAGATTCATGCTGCCGGTTTGCACAATGGCGTGACCGATCTGGCCCGGCTGTCCGCCGCACAAGCCAGAACCCTGCAGCCGGGCTTGTCATCGCGTCTGTGTGCCGCCTTGGCGGTGCCGGGGGAGGCCATCATTGACCCCTGGTCCGCGCCGCTGGCGTATGTGACACAAGCCATCAAGCTGGGGGCCACGGTCATGCGCAATAGCGAAGTGCTGCGTGGTGAGTTTGCTGGCAATACATGGTCTTTGCAGACCGGTACACAGACAGTAGAGGCCCGCGCGCTGATTAACTGCGCCGGTTTATATGGTGATGAAGTGGATCGTCGCCTGGGCTTGCCGGTGGCATTCCAGATCAAACCACGCAAAGGGCAGTTTGTGGTGCTGGACAAGGCGGCTGTGCGCCATGTGCGCAGCATCATCCTGCCAGTCCCCACCGAAACGACAAAGGGCGTGGTGGTATGCCCCACGGTGTTTGGCAATGTGCTGATCGGGCCTACTGCAGAGGAGCAGGATGCGCGTCAGCGTGCCACGGTGGAGCAGGACACCTTGGCGGGCCTGATCCGCCGCGGCGCGGAGATTCTCCCTGCGCTGCAAGGTATGCCGGTGACTGCGGTCTATGCCGGTCTGCGTCCTGCTACCGAGCAGAAAGCCTATCGCATATTCAGTCGCCCCGCGCAGCGGGCCATCACACTGGGGGGAATCCGCTCCACCGGCCTGAGTGCTGCGCTGGGCCTGGCGCAGCATGCCGTCACACTCTACCAGCAGTTTGAGTCTGAGCCTTTCAGCCCGCCGGTGGATATCCCCTGGTTTGCCATGCCCAATTTGGCGGAAGGGTATGAGCGGGACTGGCAACGCCCGAATCACGGCGAGATGGTGTGTCACTGTGAGCTGGTAACCAAGCGCGAGATTGCACTTAGCATGACCAGCCCGTTGCCGCCGGGGGATTTTGGCGGTCTGCGCCGGCGTACCCGTGCCGGCATGGGGCGCTGCCAGGGTTTTTATTGCAATGCCACGCTGGCGGCAATGACCCAAGGCAAGCTGGCGGTCGACTTGGCTGTCACGGCCAAGGGGGAGCAATGACTGCGCCGCAGATTGATGTGCTGATTATCGGTGGCGGCCCCGCAGGCGTGGCCGCCGCGCTGGCCCTGCGTCAACAAGGGGTGGCTAAGGTGGTGGTGCTGGAGCGCGAAGCCGAGCTGGGTGGGGCCACCCGCCATTGCAGCCACTCGCCATTTGGTATGCGGGAATATCGCCGGATCTACCTTGGCCATGCCTATGGCCGCCGCTTGGAGGCGGATGCGCGCCAGGCGGGTGTGGAGGTGCGTACGCAGCATTCCGTGGTTCGCTTTGAGGGCGAGGATGGCGTGCTGGTCAGCTCTCCCTTGGGGGTGGAGACGCTGTATGCCCGGCGCATCATTACCGCGACAGGAGCCCGCGAACAGCCGCGTGCGGCACGCTTGGTGTCCGGGGATAGGCCCATTGGCGTCCTCACTACCGGTGCGCTGCAGGCGTATGTTGCATTTCATGGCCTGATGCCCTTTCAGCGGCCCCTGATTGTGGGTTCGGAGCTGGTGTCGATGTCTGCCATCCTGACCTGTTTGTCACACGGCGCCCGACCGGTGGCTGTCATTGAAGAAGGCGCGGGTGCCATTGCCCGTGTGCCCATGCGCTGGCTGCCTTATGTGACGCGCATTCCCTTCCATGCGCAAACCCGGCTAGTGGAAATTTTGGGGCAGGGCAGAGTAGAGGTGGTGATGCTGCAGACCGGAGGCTCAGTGCGCACGCTGGCGTGTGACGGCGTGCTGTTCACCGGCCAGTTTGTTCCCGAAACCGCGCTGTTGCAGAACATGGATGACGGTGTGCCGCAGGGCGGTGCCGGTGCGCTGATTGACCAAGACGGGCGCTTGGATAATCCCCGCCATTTTGCCGCAGGCAATGTTTTGCGCGGCATCGAAACCGGTGGCTGGGCCTTTCGTGAAGGCCGGGCGGTTGGCCATGCGGTGGCGCAAGATCTGCTTGGCCCCCCTGTCGCAATCGCGGGCGTACAGGTTCGCTATGCGCCACCAATCAAACTGGTGGTTCCCGGTCTCATACGGCCTGGCTTTCTTGGCCAGCCTGCATTTTCCAGCTTCCAGTTGCGCGTTAGCAGGCCGGTTCGCGGGGTGATCAGTCTGCAGCTTGATGGCGTGGCAGTTTGGCAGAAACAGGGGCAATGGTTACCGGAGCGGCGGATTCTGGTGCCGATTCCTCATCAGGCAAGCCATGCCAAGACCATCGAATTTCATTGCCAGGAGATTCAATAATGCGTATCGCTGCCATTGATCAGGGAACCACCTCCACCCGCTGCTTACTGGTTGACGATGCCGGCCAGTGCGCGCTGGCCGGGGCCCGTCGTCATGCCCGTTATCATCCACAGGCGGGCTGGGTTGAGCATGACCCGGAAGAGCTGCTACGCAATATCATTGCCTTGCTGGAAAGTGCCGGCCCGGTTGATGCAATTGCCATTTGCAATCAGGGTGAAAGTTGTCTGGCGTGGGATGCGCAAACCAGGCAGCCCTTGTCGCCAGTACTGGTCTGGCAGGATGCCCGTACCGCAACCGCCCTGGCGCAGATGGGCGAGGCGGCGGAACTGCGCTCCAAGCGCATCAGTGGCTTGCCGCTGGATCCCTACTTTTCCGCCAGCAAACTGGCCTGGATGATCCGCAATATCCCGGCGGTGGCCGCCGCCCTGGAACAGGGCCGTCTGCGGCTGGGCACGACCGATGCGTTTTTTCTGGACCGACTGTGCGGCACCTTCGCCACCGATTGGGCCACTGCATCGCGTACCGGACTGCTGGATATTGAAAGTGGGCAATGGAGTGCCGACTTGTGCGCCTTGCACGGCGTACCCATCCATTGCCTGCCGGAAATTCGCGCGGTCGATGCTGGTTTTGGCGCTATTCAGGGCATACCGGTCAGGGTATCCATTGTGGACCAGCAGGCGGCACTGTACGGCCATCAATGCCGCCAGCGTGGCGATGGCAAGATTACCTTCGGCACCGGGGCATTCTTTCTGGCACTGACCGGGGCGCAACGCCTGAAGCCGGCAGATCTGCTACCCACCATCGCCTGGAAGAAACAGGATGAAGCCGCCTGCTATGCCATTGAAGGGGGGGTATATGACGCAGGTGCCGCCCTGGAATGGGCGCGCCGGATTGGCCTTTACTCGGCACTGGAAGAGTTGGACCAGTTTGAAGGCCCCACCGCCATCAGCCGTGGCATCGTATTTGTACCTGCCTTGTCCGGCTTGGCAGCCCCGTATTGGGACCGCCATGCGGCACCACTATTCATTGGTATGGACCATGCCACCGAGCGGCGCGACATGATCCGTGCCGTGCTGGAAGGCATTGCCATGCTGACCGCCAAACTGGTGGCAACCGCAGCCATGTCCTTGCCGCTTGGCACCAGCATTTCCATTGATGGCGGGCTGTCGCAAAGCCGCTATTTTGCCCGCTTCCTTGCCTCGGCCTGCCAAAAAACCATCAGCGTCCCCTCCATGTACGAGCTTAGCGCGCTAGGCCTTGCCAGCTTGTGCGGGCTGGATATTAGTCGCATGGCCGGTGCCATCACCACTCATGAACCCGGCCGCTTGGTTTCGCAACACGATCATGCGGTATTTGCTGAAGCCATCCACCGCGCAGGCGCATGGCGTAGCCAACTTGTTGCGCGCGGCTAACAAGCGCGCAGCGTTCCTGGGGCAAGGCGCGCCGCTGCCGACAGTACAAGCGGTACGCCAAGCAGGCGCAACGCCGCGGCAGGTTTTTTGTTAGCGGCTCTTAAACATCTGCGCCTGCGCTGCCGTGCGTTTGGTATCACCACCTGAAACACCGCTTGCCATATACCGACCATAAGGAGTGACCATGGCTAACCCGGACTTGATTGCCAGTAAAGACCTCATCGCAGCACCTGCCTTGCAACGCAATATCACGCCGTTTCAATCGTTTGCGGTGGCCTTTGGTTTTGTGTCGATTGCCACCGGCATCTTTTCTGCTTATGGGGCCATGTTGAGCACTTCCGGACCGATGGGAATCTGGACTTGGCCGATTGTGGTGTTCGGCCAGTTGATGGTGGCCCTGGTATTGGGTGCGCTGGCGGCACGCATCCCCGTCACCGGTTATGTCTATCAATGGGCATCGCGCCTTGGCAATCCGGTGTTTGGCTGGATCATGGGCTGGATCAGCTTTACCTTTCTGGCCATTGTCCTATGCGCGGTGGATTACACCATCCCCGCCACGGTATTGCCGGTGCTGCTGGGCTATACCGGTTCGGTAGAAAATGCATGGTGGATCACCGCCTGCTTGATCTTTGCGCAGGCTGGCATGATCGCCCTGTCCACCAAAGTGACCCAAGGTTTCAATGCCCATGCCGTGATGGTGCAATTGATCGGCATGATAGGCCTGATCATTTTGCTGTTTGGCGTTGGGCATTTTTCCGGGCAGATGCATTACGCCAATCTGTTCAGTACCGGCAATATTGCCGCTACCGGCTATTTTTCCTTGGGCGGCATGACGGCAGTTGGCCCTTGGGTAATGGGGACTTTGATGGGGGCCTTCACCATTGTCGGCTTTGAGTCAGCCGCCAATCTGGCCGAGGAAACCCACGACCCGGCGCGTGTGATTCCGCGGGCCATGTGGCAGGCCGTGCTGTCGCTGGGTCTGATCGGCATGCTGTTCCTGATTGCGGTGACTGCTTTGCTGGGCGATCCGCAGGGGCCGGTATCAGCCACTCCGATTGCGGATGTGGTTACCCGGATACTGGGCGGCTATATCGGCAAAGCGCTGCTGATCATGGTGGTGATATCCATTTATTCTTGTGGGCTGGTGATTTTGCTGAGCGCGACCCGACTGGTGTGGGCCATGTCGCGTGATCAACGTTTTCCCGGCTGGCACTATTTCCGTACCATCCATCCCCGCTTGCATACGCCACTCAATGCGACCCTCGGCGTGGCCTTGGTAGGGCAAGTCATTTTGGCGGTATTCTCCGGTGATACCGATGCGCTGTTCACCCTGTTTTCGGCAGCAACACTGCTGCCTGCCATGATCTATGCGGTCTGTGTGTTGATGTATGCGTTCAAGCGCCACAGCCTGCCGGCAACGCAGGGTTTCTCACTGGGGGTGTTTGAGGTGCCAGTGCTGGCATTGGCCTTGCTGTGGCTGGTGTTTGAGCTGGCCATCTTCCGCGACGCATCCTTTATCAAGCCCTGGATCTATGTCGGTTTGATGTTACTTATTGGTGCCGTATATCTGGCCAGCCTGTTGCTGCGTGGTGGCACGGCAGCATTAAAAATGCCGGATATGGAGTCGATTGATGCCGTGATGGATGCTCGCCCTGAAGACAGGGCTAACAGGGGCTAGCCATCCAGTACCTGCTCAGCGGCTGCTAAGTAGCAAACACGGCTGGCCATCGAGGTCGAATGGGGTTTCCACCACCATGCCCAGCCGTGTGTGGGCTTTGAGCGAGGCCTGGTTGTCGGCATGAATGAACAGCACCGCCTGTTGGCCGGGCAGTTGCTGTTGTAGCTGCTGCCACATGGCGCTCAGCAAGCCCTGGCCACGTGCCCGTGGGGCAAGGCAAACCGGGCCATAGAAATAGAATGGCCCGGTGGCATGATGCAGCCTGGCCATTTGCACCGCCACCGGGCTGTCCAGATGCCGGCTGCTGCTGGTAAACAGCACGCCCAGCAGGCCGGCGGCGTCTTCCGCCAGCAGCACCGGCATGCCGTCGGCCAAGGCCTGTGTCAGCCAGTGGCTGATTTTTTCCACCGGGAAATCGCCATGCAGGCTACCGCCCTGGCTGCTGCTTTCGGGCAACATCAGCGCGGCAATGGCTGCTGCGTCACTCTCTTTGGCATTACGCAACCGTGGCGGCATGGCTTTATCTCCTGCGGGAATTCATTCCAGATTCGGTTTGTGCTTGTTGGCCACGCGAATATAGTGCTCGGCGGAATACTTGAAGTAGGCCAACTCCTGTTCGGTCAGCTTGCGGGCCTGTTTTACCGGATTGCCCAGGTACAGATAACCCGACTCCAGCCGCTTGCCCGGCGGCACCAGACTGCCGGCGCCAATCAGCACCCGGTCTTCAATGATGGCGCGGTCCAGAATGATACTGCCAATGCCTACCAGCACTTCATCGCCAATGGTACAGCCGTGCAGCGTGACGTGATGGCCGATGGTGACATGCTTGCCAATGTGCAGCGGTGCGCCGATGGGGTCGCTATCGCGCTTGTGGGTAACGTGCAGCATGGCAAAGTCCTGGATATTGCTGCCTTCACCAATATGAATGGCATTGACGTCGCCGCGGATCACGGCAAATGGCCAAACCGATGCATTGTCCGCCAGCGTGACATCACCAATCACCACGGCGGCCGGATCGATATAGCAGGAGTCGGCAATCTGCGGTGCGCTGCCATCGTAGGGGCGGATATTGCGATTCATCAGAACGTCCTCATCTAACAGGTTCAAGATTCCCTATCATATAGCAATGGCGGTAGCCTGTTTGTTGGCGACCGCCTGTTTCCATATCGGCACCGTGCCACGCCCGCGGCTGCCAATTGCCACAGGAAGTGAACAATGAGCCTCAATCCGCTCCTCGACTTTACCGGCCTGCCACGTTTTGCCGAAATTCGTCCCGAGCACATCAGCCCGGCCATCGAACAGTTGTTGGCCGAAGCCCGTCAGACCGTGGCGCAACTGACCGCCCATGTGGATAGTCCGAGCTGGGAAAACTTTGTCGACCCGCTGACCGATACCACCGAGCGCCTGTCGCGCGCCTGGGGCGTGGTGGGGCATCTGAATGCCGTGGTGAATACCCCGCAACTGCGCGATGCCTACAATGCCAATATTGCGCCGATTTCCGAATTCTGGACCGAACTGGGACAGAACCTGGCCTTGCTCGGCCAATTCAAGGCCATTGAAGCCAGCCCGGCCTATGCCAGCTACAATGCCGCACGCCAGAAAATCATCCAGAACGATCTGCGCGATTTCCGCCTGTCCGGTGCCGAGCTGCCGGAAGCACAGCGCCAGCGCTATGCCGCCATTCAGAGCCGTCTGGCCGAGTTGTCCGCCCGCTTCGAGCAGAACGTGATGGACGCCACCGACGCCTTCAGCCTGTATCTGGAAGATGCCGCCGAGCTGGACGGCGTGCCGGAAGACGCGTTGGCCCTGTTTGCCGCTGCGGCCCAGGCCGATGAAAAAACCGGTTACAAGATCACCCTGCAGTTCCCGTTTTACTTCCCGGTAATGCAGTACGCGCACAACCGCGCGCTGCGCCAGAAGCTGTACGACGCTTATGTGAAGCGTGCGTCCGAGTTTGGCCTGCCCGAGCACGACAATACCGAAATCATCCGCGAAAAACTGCAGCTCACCCGCGAAGAAGCCCAGCTACTGGGATTTGCCAATTTTGCCGAACTGTCCTTGTACACCAAGATGGCGGAAAGCCCGGCACAAGTGATTGCCTTCCTGCGTGATCTGGCCGCTCGCGCCAAGCCGTTTGCGGTGAAAGACCGTGCCGAGCTGGAAGCCTTTGCCAGCAAAGAGCTGGGCTTCTCCGACCTGCAAGCCTGGGACATTGCCTATGCGGCAGAAAAACTGCGCGTAGCGCGCTATGCCTTCTCCGAGCAGGAAGTGAAGCAGTACTTCCCGGAAAGCAAGGTGCTGCCTGGTCTGTTCGGCGTGGTCAACACCCTGTATGGCGTGGAAGTGCGCGATAGCAGCGCCCCGGTATGGCACGATGATGTCCGTTTCTACGACATCATCAAGGATGGCCAGCTGGTAGGCAGCTTCTACTTTGATCTGTACTCACGCGAGGGCAAGCGCCCCGGTGCCTGGATGGACGACGCCCGTGGTCGCCGCAAGAAGGGCGACACCATGCAAACTCCGGTGGCCTACCTCACCTGCAACTTTACCCGCCCGGTGGGCGACAAGCCGGCGCTGTTCACCCACGACGAAGTGATCACCCTGTTCCACGAGTTTGGTCACGGCCTGCACCACATGCTGACGCAGGTGGAGGAGCTGGGTGTTTCCGGCATCAATGGCGTGGAATGGGATGCGGTGGAGCTGCCCAGTCAGTTCATGGAAAACTTCTGCTGGGAATGGGACGTGCTGCAAGGCATGACTGCCCATGCCGAAACCGGCGAAACCCTGCCGCGTGCGCTGTTCGACAAGATGCTGGCCGCCAAGAACTTCCAGAGCGGCATGATGACGGTGCGCCAGCTGGAGTTTTCCTTGTTCGACATGCTGCTGTACACCGATTTTGATGCCAGCACCGGCGACTGGCTGGCGCTGCTCGATACCGTGCGCCAGGAAGTGGCGGTGAACTTCCCGCCGTCTTACAACCGCTTCCCCAACAGCTTCAGCCATATCTTTGCCGGTGGGTATTCGGCGGGTTACTACAGCTACAAGTGGGCGGAAGTGCTGTCGGCTGATGCCTATGCCGCTTTCGAAGAGGCGGGTGGTGCCAATGCGGCGACTGGCAAGCGCTTCTGGGATGAGGTACTTGCGGTCGGGGGCAGCCGCTCGGCGCTGGAATCCTTCCGTGCCTTCCGTGGCCGCGACCCGCAGATTGACGCGCTGTTGCGTCATTCGGGCATGGTGGAAGAGGCGGTCTGAAACGTAGACAAATATTTACGCGGGGGAGGGAACTCCCCTGATGGGGGCTGGCTCTAATCTTTGCTCAACGGGTTATCTCCAAGAGCAGCAAGCGAGCCAGACGCTTATCCCTGCCCCCAAGGACATCGATATTGTGTCTTTTCCTGCCCCCAATCCCCCTTGGGGGTATTTTTTTGTCCAAGGGCAACGGCAAATGAAAACACCGCCTGCTGGCGGTGTTGTTTGGTGCTTTCAGTGAGATGACGTCTCCGGGATTCTTGCCGATGGTGGCTTGCACGGCGGGCTGCCATCAGACGGGAATCGCCATTTCACTAAAATCAGTTGCCGGAGCCGTTTTCCGTCTTGTCAGTCTGGCCTAGGCGATGGCGCTGGGCAAAGCCCGGAGTGCGCAGGGTAAAGGCATCGCTGAAAGGGCGCAGGGTAGAGCGGTGAGGATTCTTGGTCGGGCAGAGGGGATGTTGCTGGGAATGCAGGGGTTTGGATTGTCTGGACAATTTTGGTCTACCAGTGATGAACACGAAGCCATTCTAGCCAGCATCCTGTTATGTGGCAAATTTGATCAAATATGATGTTGTTTATTTGCCTGGCCTGCAGGGTGGGGCGGTGCAATCTGCAGTGTTTCCTGTTTGGTGGCCTACCGATTTTTCTGCCAGCCTGCTGTTTGTAATAAATCGGCACAGAATTGCCATATTTCCGCGAAATTAATCGGGTAAGATGGCGTCGATTTTCCGCCATGTTCTGAGTGCAGCAAGCAGATGCATGCGCTGACCGTAGATGGTGGTATCACCGATTACATGCGGCCGCAGCGACCAACACTGCGGCCGGTTTCATTGCCGGGCGGGATGCCCCTGCGCATCCGTCCCTTGTTGATGAGGACAAAATGGTTTTCAACCGTTCCATCCGGCCAGAGCGCCTGATCCTGCTGGTGTCGCTCGTGCTGGTTCTGTTTTACAACTTCCCGTTCTGGCACGAGATGCTGCGCATTGTCGGTCCGCTGGATGCTCAGGGCATCAAGTTGTTGCTGGAGTCCTTCCTGCTGGTGACTGCGTTTTACAATCTGGTGCTGTCGTTGTTCAACTGGCCTTATATTGGCAAGCCGCTTATCGCCCTGTTGCTGCTGATCAGCTCTTTCATCAGCTATTTCATGAACCAGTACGGGGTGATGATCGATGTGCACATGGTGCAGAACGCGGTTCAGACCGATCACAAGGAAGTACGTGATCTGCTGACTGGCAAGATGGCGCTGTTTGTTGTTGTGCTTGGGCTGCTGCCAGCCTGGTGGGTGTTCCGTCGGCAGATCCAGTGGCGTAGCCCGCTGAAAGAAGGTGGTGTGCGTCTGCTGACCGTGCTGATTTCAGCCGCCGTGCTGGTGGGCATTGCCTTTGCCGCCTATCAGGACTTTGCCTCACTGTTCCGTAACAACCGCCAGCTGCGCCATTACCTGACCCCTTTCAATTACTTGCAGGCTACCAATGGTTATATCCAGGACCATTATTTCAGCGGCCCGGTGGTAATCAGCCCGCTGGGTGAGGATGCCAAGCGTGATGCTGCCTGGAGTCAGCACAAGCGCAAGACTGTTTTTGTGCTGGTTGTTGGTGAAACCGCCCGGGCCGATCACTTCTCGCTCAACGGCTACCCGCGCAACACCAATCCCAAACTGTCGGCGCAGAGCGGTTTGATCAATCTGCCCAATGTGCATTCCTGCGGAACGGAAACGGCGGTCTCAGTACCGTGCATGTTCTCCAATATCGGGCGTGCCAATTACAGTGGTGACAAGGCGGCACGACAGGAAAACGTGCTGGATGTACTCAAACGTGCCGGTTATAACGTGATATGGCGAGACAACCAGTCTGGCTGCAAGGACGTGTGCAACCGGGTGACGCTGGAAGATGTCACCACCAGCAAGGACGACAAGCTGTGCAGTACCGGTGAGTGCTGGGATCAGATCCTGATCAAGAATGCCCAGCAGCTGATTGACCAGTCCGACCGCGATGTGGTGCTGGTACTGCACCAGATGGGTAGTCATGGCCCGGCCTACTACAAGCGTTACCCGCCGGCCCTGGAGCAGTTCAAACCAGTATGCCAGACCAGTGAACTCTCACGCTGCCCGCGCGAACAGATCATCAATGGTTTTGATAACTCCATCCTCTATACCGATACCGTGCTCTCCGGCATCATCGACTTCCTGCGTGCCAACCAGCAACGCTATAACACCGGCATGCTGTACATGTCCGACCATGGTGAGTCGCTGGGTGAAAACGGCATGTACCTGCATGGCACGCCCTATCTGTTTGCGCCGGAAGCACAAAAGCATATCGGTGCCATGATGTGGTTCTCCGACAGCTTCCAGCAGGAAGTCGGGCTGAACCAGCGTTGCCTGGAAGGGCGTAAGGCAGAGCCTTACTCGCATGACAATCTCTTCCATTCGCTGCTGGGCTTGCTGGGTGTGCATACCAGCGTCTACAACAAGCAACTGGACATGTTTGCGCCCTGTCGCCAGTAAGGGTGATTTCCGAATAAGACGCAGCCGTCGGATAAGGGCGGCTGCGGTGATATGCAAGCGAGAACCAAGAAATGCAATTAGCCACCTGGAACGTCAACTCACTCAAGGTTCGTCTGCCGCAGGTCGTGGAATGGCTCACGCAGAGCCCGGTCGATGTGCTTTGCCTGCAGGAACTGAAGATGGATCAGGATGTGTTCCCGCTGGCCGATATCGAAGCTGCCGGCTACCGTGCCGCCTGGTTCGGTCAAAAGACTTACAATGGTGTGGCCATCCTGGTCCGCGCACCATTGCAGCTGGACGATGTGGTACTGGGCATTCCCGGTTACGACGATCCGCAACGCCGGGTGATTGCCGCCACGGTTAACGGCGTGCGGGTGATCTGTGGCTACTTCGTCAATGGCGAGGCCGTTGATTCTCCGAAGTACCCGTACAAGCTGGAATGGCTGGGCAAGCTGCATGCCTACGTGGCCGATGAGCTGACGCGTCACCCGCAACTGGCGCTGCTGGGCGACTACAATATCGCCCCGGAAGACCGCGATGTGTACGACCCGGAAAGCTGGCATGAACAGGTGCTGTGCAGCACGCCGGAGCGCGAGGCCTTTCGCGGGTTGATTGGACTGGGGCTGGCGGATAGCTTCCGTCTGTTCAATCAGGAGGACAAGCAGTACAGCTGGTGGGATTACCGCGCCATGATGTTCCGTCGCAACAAGGGCGTGCGCATTGATCACATCCTGATCACCCCCGCACTGCAAGTACGCGCCAGCACCTGCATCATCGACAAGACGCCACGCAAGTGGGAGCGTCCGTCCGACCACACCCCGGTGGTGCTCACCCTGACAGACTAAGCTGTTGCAACCCGAAACAACGGCCCTTACAGGGCCGTTTTGCATTGGCAAACAACAAGCTGGCGGGAACAGGGCAAAGCTTGGCCTAGCTCAAATGAAATAATATTAGCATTTGCTAAACTTCATTGATGAATAGCTAAGATCAAGGTGCCATCATGAGCCGCAACCACCCACCGCTGCCGTGCAACCCCTATTACGAAGGGGTGCCGGACTACATGACCGAAGTCTACGATTGGGCCTACGTCAATCCGCGCCGTGCCGCGCTGCTGGACCGTAATCTGGTCGTCAGCACACTGCTTTTTCTCAATGACCAGCGCTTGATGCAGCGCTACTTGCAGCAAATCCGTCCCGGCATGCGCGTGTGGCAAGTGGCCCATGTATATGGCGATCTGGTACAGAAGGCCGCTGCCAAGGTGCGCAAGCATGGCGAGTTCATTCTGACTGACATTACACCGGTGCAGGTAGAGCACGGTGCACGCAAGCTGGCTGCTTATCCACAGGCACGGGTAGTACGGGCCGATGCCGCCAGCTACCCGCTGGAACAACCGGCAGATCTCATTTGCAGCTTCTTTTTACTGCATGAGGTGCCGGACGATCTCAAGCATCGCATTGTCGACAACATGCTTTCCCAGTTGCAAGCCGGCGGCAGGGCGGTTTTTGTCGACTATCACAAGCCTGCACCCTGGCAGCCGGTAGGCTGGTTGCTCAAGTGGGTCAACCGGGTGCTGGAACCATTTGCCGAGGCGCTGTGGCGCAATGAAATTTCCAGTTATGCCAGTGATGCCGAGGCGTTTGACTGGCACAAGGAAACGCTGTTCGGTGGCGTGTATCAGGTGCTGACCGTCACGCGCCGCTAATACTGTACGTAGCGTTACATGACCTTACATAGCACTCACAGACGGCCAGATTGGGCAGGGCTAGGATACGACTCATGGAAACACCACTGCGGTGTCTCGGAAAGAACACTCCCCACTTGATATTGGAGAACGCAACATGAAAAAACTGACCCTGCTCGTTTTGTCTGCCGCCTTCGGTCTGAGCTCCGCTGCTGGTTTCGCCGCCACCAACGCATCTGCTCCGGCTGCTGCTTCCGCACCGAAAGCCAAAGCTGCCAAGATTCACCACGCCAAGAAAGGCGTGAAGAAAGTAGAAGCTTCCGCTCAGAAAGCCCAGGCTGCTGATGCTTCCGCACCGGCTAAAAAGGCTGCCAAAAAGCACCACGCCAAAAAGCACGCTGCCAAGAAAGTAGAAGCTTCCGCTCAGAAAGCCCAGGCTGCTGATGCTTCCGCTCCGGCCAAGAAGCACGCTGCCAAAAAGCACCACGCCAAAAAGCATGCTGCCAAGAAAGTAGACGCTTCCGCTCAGAAAGCCCAGGCTGCTGACGCTTCCGCTCCGGCAAAGAAGCACGCTGCCAAAAAGCATCACGCTAAAAAGCACCACGCTGCCAAGAAAGCCGCTCCGGCCTCCGCAGCAAACTAATCAGACGTCAGCGTCTGGCTCGCAATAAGCAAAAGGAGGCTCCGGCCTCCTTTTTTGCATTTGCCACTTCCTCAATACCCGGTAGTACTGTGTGCGGGCAAAGAAAAACGCCATCCAGCTGGATGGCGTTTTGTCTATTGCGCGGGGAAAGGCTAAATCACTTTTCCACGAAGGCGCGTTCGATGGCGTAGTCGCCCGGTTCGCCCATGCGCGGAGATTCCTTGAAGCCAAGACCGTTCAGGATTTCGCACAGGTCGTGCAACATGGACGGGCTGCCGCAGATCAGTACGCGGTCGTTTTCCGGGTTCAGCTGCGGCAGGCCGATGTCGGCACACATCTTGCCGTTGGTGATCAGGTCGGTCAGACGGCCCTGATTGCGGAACGGCTCGCGGGTAACGGTCGGGTAGTAGATCAGTTTTTCTTTCACGATGTCGCCAAAGAACTCGTTTTCCGGCAGCTCTTTGGTGATGTAGTCGTGATAGCCCAGCTCGTTTACCCAGCGTACGCCATGGGTCAGGATGACCTTGTCGTAACGTTCGTAAACTTCCGGGTCCTTGATGATGGACATGAACGGTGCCAGGCCCGTACCGGTAGACAGCAGGTACAGGTTTTTGCCCGGCAGCAGGTTATCTTGCACCAGGGTGCCGGTGGGCTTCTTGCTGATCAGGACGGTATCGCCCACTTGCAGGTGTTGCAGCTTCGAAGTCAGCGGGCCGTCTTGTACCTTGATGCTGTAAAACTCCAGATGCTCTTCGTAGTTGGAGCTGACAATGGAGTAGGCGCGCATCAGCGGCTTGCCGTTTACTTCCAGGCCGATCATCACGAATTGGCCGTTGATGAAGCGCAGACCGGCATCGCGGGTGCAGGTGAAGGTGAACAGGGTGTCGTTCCAGTGGTGAACCGACAATACCTTTTCAGCGGTCAGATTGGGGGAGGACATATAAATTGCTGCTCGCTATCCAAAAGAAATCAAGGAATGAGTGGTTGCGGCGATTTTACCCTTTTCAGGGGCGCTTGACTAAACATTGCTAGCCGTTCTCACTATGTCATTCAACATAATGAGCAAATCACCACGACGCCAAGCCTGCAACAGCTTCTGGCACGCTATGGCTGTCTTGCGGCGGGAAAGTCAACTGGAACAGGATGTTACCTTAAAGAATGGGGCAACCCTAACGATTTCTTTCCGCTGTGTTTATTCCTGTTTGTTCTTAGTGAAGCGTTGATTTAGATCAGCGAATTGTATTGCTGGCTACGCTAGTGCATAAAGCTGTTTACCAGTCAGATGTTGTCTGACAGTGTACGAAACCAAGCTGGAGAGCCATTCTTTTGTCATTATTTTTAGGTGGCTGACGTAGTGGCGAGTACAATCTGCTGTTCTGCGGACAGAAAGCGGAGCAAGCGATGAAGCTGTGTGTGATTCCCGGTGACGGGATCGGTCATGAAGTGGTACCGGTAGCCGTGGGCGTGCTGCAAGCCGTGCTGCCGGGTTTGCAGCTGGTATTTGCCGATGCCGGCTGGGAAACGTTCTGCCAACACGGCAAGGCCCTGCCGGACAAGACGCTGCAGGCCGCGCGCGATTGTGGTGCCGTATTCTTTGGTGCAGTCAGTTCCCCCATGCAGCTGGTGGAGGGGTATCGCTCGCCCATCGTGCAGTTGCGCCGCGAGCTGGGCTGCCACGCCAATATCCGCCCCACGCTCAGTCTGCCCTTGCCGGTTTGCCGTCCTGGAATTGATCTGATCATCGTCCGTGAGAATACCGAAGACCTGTATGTCGGGGACGAGCAGTCTGATGGCGAAGTCGCCGTCGCCATCAAGCGGATTACCCGCACCGCTTCATTACGTGTTGCCAGAAGCGCCTTTGAAATGGCCAGGCATGCCGGACGCCAGCGCATCACCATCATCCACAAAGCCAATATTCTGCCGCGCACCGATGGCCTGTTCCGTGATTGTGCCCGCGAGGTGGCGCGGGAGTATCCGGAAATTTCCGTGGATGAAATGTTGGTGGATACCGCGGCCATGCGGCTGGCACAGGCTCCGGAAAGTTTTGACATGCTGCTGGCCCCCAACCTCTACGGCGACATCCTGTCTGATCTGGTGGCGGCATTTGGCGGAGGGCTGGGCTTGGCACCGTCGCTGAATCTCGGCGTGACGGCAGCCATTGCCGAGCCGGTACATGGTTCGGCACCGGATATTGCCGGGCAGGGCATTGCCAATCCCCTGGCGGCCATTCTCAGTGCGGCGATGTTGCTCAGGATCTGGTGGCAGCGTGCCGACCTTGCCTTACTCGTGGAACTGGCAGTGCGCTCTACCCTGGAAGAGGGCATTGCCACACCGGACGTCATTTCTCCGGGAGTAAGCACGCAGCATCTGGCGCGTGCAGTGATTGAGCGACTGAAGCAGGGGCAAGGCTAGAACGAGAAAGAGGGCGGCTTGACCGGCCGCCCTCTGTGGTGTGTCACTGCATGCTTGAAAAGAAGGATTTGCGGGATAACGCAAACATCACATACAAGTCTTCACCCTGTGTGGCCCCGAACATGTCTGCCAACGATGTCCTGACTGCAGGCGCACAGGTTTTACCAAAGAACAGGCTGTATGCACAGCACTAGATAAGTCTCAAACAACTGATGTTACGGAATGGCTGCCCGGTTTCGTATGGGCGGTAACATCATGCTCGCTGCCTGTTACGGTAGCGCAGAGGGGAATGGCTTCCCGGTTTACTCATCATGCTTTAGCAAAGTCTGTTGTTTCGTGTCTGGCGTACCGACTACCTGTCGTCTGATGCATCCGTAATGGACGCTTGCTGCGCTCGCGGGCAAGTCTGAGCTTCCCGCCATCAAACCTGAAAAGGTGATGGATTTTGAGCGCCGGTGTGAACAAGGTTGTCGGAATCCGGCCGTTGACTCATCCCAAACCCTCCCTGTTGCTCAATGAGTTCAGTATAGGCCGCTGCGGTTTCTACTCAAGTTTTTTTTCTGCAATGCCGGGTATCCGGCAATGCATATGTGCTGAAGCCTTGTGCTTGCCTGCTTGGCAGGCGCAGCCATTTTGCAACGCCATGCTGTGCATGGTTTCAACTGGCCTGTGGCTTGAGCATGGCTACCCGTTCTGGTGAGTTGGGGTGCAGGTGCTGCTCGAACTGGCGAGCGGCTGCGGTCCAGGAAAAGCGTTCGGCCACGGCCCGGACATGGTTGCGGTCTATCTTGAGTGCCTCCAGGCAGGCCTGGCGCAGATCTTCATGCAGCACCCCGGCACCGCTGTTGCCCACCACGTCGCGCGGACCGGCGACCGGGTAGGCGGCCACTGGTGTGCCGCAGGCCATGGCCTCCAGTAGAACCAGGCCGAAGGTGTCGGTGAGACTGGGAAAGACAAATACGTCGGCCGCACGATAGAACCTTGCCAGCTCTGCTTGCGGAAACACGCCAGCAAAATGGACATCGGGATATTCGCGTTGCAGGCGGGACAGCAAGGGGCCGTCACCGACTACCCATTTGCTGCCGGGCAGATCGAGTTTGAGGAAGGCCTCGATGTTCTTTTCCACGGCTACCCGGCCGATATAGACAAAGCGCGGTGCCTGGCTTTCATCCAGCCGTTCGCGCGTGCCGGGTGTGAACAGCTGGGTGTCCACGCCACGGCTCCACAGCACCACCTTGTTGAAGCCGCGGGCGCGCAGGTCGTCGGCAATGGACTGGGTGGGGACCATGGTGGCGCTGCCAGCATTGTGGAAACGGCGCATCCAGGCATAGCTGATGGACAGGGGAAGGCGGGTGCGGGCGGCGATGTATTCCGGAAAACGGGTGTGATAGGCGGTGGTAAATGCCAGCTTGTGCCGTAGGCAGTAACGGCGTGCCGCCAGGCCCAGAGGGCCTTCGGTGGCAATGTGGATGGCATGGGGCGACAGGCCGGCAATACGCTGTGCCACTTGGTGATATGGCAGGATGGACAGGCGGATGTCCGGGTAGGTGGGACAGGGCAGGGTGTTGAATTCCAGCGGCGTGATCATTTCCACCTGATGGCCGAATGCCGTCAGTTCACGGCTGGTTTCGGTCAGGGTGCGGACTACGCCGTTGACCTGCGGCTGCCAGGCATCGGTGACAATCAGGATGCGCATGGGGTCTCCTGGCTGGGGTCGGAAAGCGGGTGGTTGTCGTCATGCTGCTGTTTACTGACCGGGACTGGCGTGACGGGCCAGCCTGGGCGGGGCAGTTCGTTGTCAAAGGCGGGTTTGCTGTCTGATGTGGCCTGGCGGTTTTTTCGACCGGTCTTTTCCGGCTGGCTCAGCAGTGTGGTCCAGTACACCACTTCCAGTCGGCCATCTGCATGCTCGACCAGGGCTGACAGGCTTTCCACCCAGTCCCCGCTATTGCCGTACAGCACGCCATCGATATCACGGATTTCAGCCTTGTGGATATGTCCGCAGATCACGCCATCGTAGGCGCGGCGGCGGGCTTCTCCGGCCAGGATCTTCTCGAAGTCACTGATGAAATTGACCGCGTTCTTTACCTTGTGTTTGAGGTATTGCGACAGCGACCAGTACGGCAGATCCAGCTGCTTGCGCAGCCAGTTGAAGCCGCGGTTCAGCTGCAGGATGGCGGTGTAAAGCGAGTCCCCGACATAGGCCAGCCACTTGATGTGCTGGATGACCCCGTCGAATTCGTCGCCGTGGATGACCAGCAGGCGTTTGCCATCGGCTGTAGTGTGTTCCGCTTCGCGCCGGATGGCTATGCCGCCGAAGTCCAGCCCGGCGTAATGCCGTGCCGCTTCATCGTGATTGCCCGGTACGTAGACTACCTGGCAGCCTTTGCGCGCTTTGCGCAGCACCTTTTGCACCACATCGTTGTGGCTTTGCTTCCAGTACCAGGACTTTTTCAGCTGCCAGCCGTCGACGATATCGCCCACCAGATAGAGGTAGTCGGATTCATTGTGCTTGAGGAAATCCAGCAGGTGATCGGCGCGGCAACCGGCGGTTCCCAGGTGGACATCGGAAATCCAGATGGCGCGATAGTGCTGCTTGTTGCCAGGGTCGGAGTCGGGCTGCATGTTAGGTCCGTTCTGCCGTGGGGTACTGCGCCATGCTGCATGCGGCAGATGACAGCGCGATGAGGTTTTGGTGAATGGCTGATGACGCAGAGGGCGTTAAGTTGGGTTTAAGACTGTTGCGCTTAAATAGCCCTGCTGCCGGAATGAACCGGTTTAATCCTGGAGATTCGAGAAATGAAAAAACTGCTGCTGACTGCCCTGATTGCTGCCTTCGCCGCCCCCGCCGCCTTTGCTGCCGCCAAGTGCGAAACCCACCCCAAGAACGAGTGGATCAAACAGGAAGACTTCAAGAAACAGCTGGAAGGTCAGGGCTACAAGATCGACAAGTTCAAGGTGAGCGGCCAGTGTTATGAAATCTATGGCAAGAACAAGGACGACAAGAAGGTGGAAATCTACTTCGACACCAAAACCGGCAAGCCGGTAAAGAGCGAAGTACAGCAATAAGCGGCTGCTGGGCTGCACTCGCGGTACGGGAAGGCCGGCTGCCGATGGGGCCGGCCTGTTCTCTGGCTGAAAGGAAATGGATTGATGGCTGACAATACACAGGAAATCAAGGTGTGGGACCGTTTTGTCCGGGTATTTCACTGGACGCTGGCGGCCTGTGTGCTGGGCAATTATTTTGTGCTGGAAGATGGCGAGGGCCCGCATCGCTGGAGCGGTTATCTGGCGGTGGTGCTGGTGTTGTCGCGGGTGATCTGGGGGTTTGTCGGCAGCCGACATGCCCGTTTTGCCGATTTCTTTCCTACGCCGCGCCGCTTGCAGGCACACTGGCAGGACATGCGCCAGGGCCGCCTGGATGCCCATGCCGGGCATAACCCGCTGGGTGCGCTGATGATGTTGTGGCTGATGGCGCTGGTGCTGGGCTTGGGTGTCAGCGGTTATCTGCTTGGTACTGATGCATTCTGGGGCGATGACGGCATGCAGGAACTGCATGAGGCGCTGGCCAATATCCTGATCGGTAGTGTTGGCCTGCATGTGCTGGCAGCACTGCTGATGAGCTGGCTGGGCGGTATCAACCTGATCAAGGCCATGGTGACCGGCGTAAAAACCATACCGCAGAACCGCGGCGAGTCCGCAGTGCCGGAGTTCGAAGCAAGGAAATAAACATGCGCATACTGGTGGTTGAGGATGATCCGCTGATCGGGGATGGCCTGAAAATGGGCCTGAGCCAGTTAGGCTTCGTGGTGGACTGGTTTCGCCAGGGACGTGAAGGCATGGCCGCACTGTCGGCAGCCCCGTTTGATGCCGTGGTGCTGGATCTGGGCCTGCCTGGCATGGATGGCATGGATATCCTGACTGCCTGGCGCCAGAACGGGCAGGATGTCCCGGTATTGGTGCTGACCGCGCGCGATGCGCTGGATGACAGGCTGAAGGGGCTGGATGCCGGCGCAGACGATTATCTGGTCAAACCCTTTGCCCTTAGCGAAGTTGCGGCGCGTCTGCGGGCGTTGATTCGCCGCCGTCATGGTCAGACCAGCAACCGTCTGAGCCATGGCCGGGTCAGTCTCGATCCGGTAGCACGTACCGCCTGGCTGGACGAGGCGCAACTGGAGCTTACCGCCCGCGAACTGGCCTTGCTGGAGCTGTTGCTGTCCAGCAAGGGCAGGGTGCTGCCGCGTGACCTGATCGAGGAAAAGCTGTACGGCTGGGGCCAGGAGCTGGAAAGCAATGCGGTGGAAGTGTATGTCCACCATCTGCGCAAGAAGCTGGGAGCCGGATTCATTCGCACCCAGCGAGGTGTGGGTTATGCCCTGGGTGAACCGGCATGACGCGCCAGCCCACCTTGCAGCGCCGGCTGGCCATCCTGCTGCTGGTGACCGTGCCGCTGATCTGGCTGGTCTCGACCGGGGTGGCGGTCTATGTGGCGCATCATGAGGTGGACGAGCTGTACGATACCCAGCTCACCCTGTTCGCCCGCCAGTTGTTGATCGTCAATATGGGCGAACATGGAGATGACGAGCTGCCAGCGCTGCCCAAGACCAAAAAGCTGATCCGTGGTGGTGATCGTGGCGAAGTGGAAGATGACGATATCGGCGTTGCCGTATGGAATGGTGATGGCAGCCTGTTGCTGAGCGACGGCAAGGGGCGTCATTTCAGCTTTGATGCCAGCCGGCGTGGTTTCTACAGTGTCAGCGGGCATGACGATAGCGACGAGTGGCGGTTATTTTATCTGCCGGCACCGGATGGCTCGCGCCTGGTAGCGGTGGGGCAGCGGCAAAAGCTGCGTCACGAAATGGTATTCAAGGTGATAGAAGGGCAGCTGCTGCCCTGGCTATTGGGGCTGCCGGTACTGCTGCTGCTGATTTTGTGGGCAGTGCGCAAGGGTTTGCGGCCCTTGCAGCAGGTGGCCAGTGATCTTGGGCGGCGCAGCGCGCTGGACAGCAGCCCGCTGACCGAGAATGTGCCGGGCGAGGTGTTACCCATGGTGCGTGCCCTCAACGCCCTGTTTGCCCGTATCGCAGAAACGCTGGAACACGAGCGCCGTTTTACCGCCGATGCTGCGCATGAATTGCGCACTCCGCTGGCAGCCTTGCAGGTGCAGGCTGAAGTGATGGCGCTGATGCCGGACGATGTCGGGCGCCAGCATGCTTTGCAACAGTTGCAGCAAGGCATACGCCGTGCCACCCGCCTGGTGGAGCAGCTGCTTGCATTGTCACGGCTGGACCCTTTGCAAGGCCTGTCCAGCAGCCAGAACGTTGACTGGGATGTAGTCAGTCGTGAGGCCATGGCTGATGTACGCAGTGCGGCGGCTGAAAAAAACATGATGCTGGACATCGTGTGGCAAACCGCTGCGCCCAAGGTGCTGCCACTGACCGGAGATGCCACCCTGCTGACCTTGCTGTTGCGCAATTTGCTGGATAATGCCGTGCGCTATTGTCCGGCTGGGGCACATATCGTGCTGGTACTGGCGGAAGGAGAAATCCTGGTGCAGGACGATGGCCCGGGTATTGCCCCCGAATGGTTGGCGCGGGTACATGAGCGTTTTTTCCGCCCGCCGGGGCAGGACATGCCCGGTAGTGGGCTGGGATTATCCATTGTCGAACGCATTGCCAGTTTGCACGGTCTGGGTCTGACGTTGGCGAACCGGGAAAGTGGTGGTTTGCAGGTCAGCCTGCGCAAGCTCAGCTGACACTGCGGCAATCTGTCGCATTGGCCTGGCATTTTCGACAGCGTATTGTTGGTGCCAGACAAGCCGGCAAGCGTACGCCTGCCGGAACACACTCCAAGGTGTTGTTGCCCGCCCCGACCAGGCGGGCTTTCTTTTTGCGGCTTACCCGTTGCTGTTTGTCAGCTTCGTAGTCCGGATGCACTGCCTCAGGTCTGCGCAGCGGTGCCGGGCAGTCGCCAGTACAGGGCATTGCACACCCCGCCAGCCATTGCGCCCACATAATAATTGAATACCGGATCGTACAGTGCCGGCTGCAGCCAGCGACTGTAGTAGAGGGTGATGACACCACCGATGAGTGCTCCGGGCAGCGCGGCCAGCAATAATAGCCGCCAGCGCGGCCAGGCTTGCTGCCAGTGGCTGATGCTGCCCTCCAGCGACAGCCGCAGCAAGACAAGCAGCACGCCGGCCAGTGCCGCCGGCAGCGCACCCAGCATGTAAGCCAGCATGGGCATCACCCCGGTGGCCAGCAGGCCCACCAGCGGGCCCAGTGCGATAAACAGGATCAGGCCGCAGGCGGCAAGTTTCAAATGTTTCATC
Organism: Aquitalea sp.; assembly: GCF_030150775.1. NCBI lineage: Bacteria > Pseudomonadati > Pseudomonadota > Betaproteobacteria > Neisseriales > Chromobacteriaceae > Aquitalea > Aquitalea sp. The sequence goes on along the minus strand of NZ_JASLFG010000013.1, from coordinate 187,719 downwards.
CGTCATGGTTCGACAAAAAGTCTTGCAAGACTAGCAGACTGGCGCGATGGCGACGAGCGGGGCCGCTTTCGCGGTGCGGCATTATGTCGCAGTCACTGCCGGGGCGGCGGGATGCTAAAGTGTCGACCATGCTGGCCCAATTGTTTTCTTCCTCTTCACGCTTGGTGGCAGACCTGCCCGATGCCGTGCGCCTGATTGCCCGCCTGCGCTGGCTGATGCTGGGTGCAGGTGGCGTACTGTTGTTACTGCTTGCCGCTGCCGGCCTGTCCCTGCCCTGGCTGCTGCTGTTGCAGGCGCTGGCAACGCTGGCCCTGTTCAATCAACTGCTGGGTGGGCAACTGCAGCGTGGTGCTTCGCCCCTGCTGCTGCTGCGGCTGGGTTTGCTGGCCGATGTGCTGGCCCTGACCGAGTGTCTGGCATTCAGCGGTGGGGCGGCCAATCCCCTGGCTTCGCTTTACCTGCCGCCGGTATTGTTTGCCGCCTTATTGTCCCCTGGCGTGTTTGCCTGGGGACTGTCGCTGCTGAGCATGCTGGCCTATGCCGCCCTGTTTGGCTGGCATCTGCCCTGGCCCTTGCAAGGCAGTGATGCCGCCTATGCGTTTTCCCTGCATCTGCTTGGGATGTGGCTGACCTTTGCCTTGTCTGCCCTGCTGATTACCAGCTTTGTGTCCTGGCTGGCACGTCAGCTGGCCGCCCGCGAAGCTGCCCTGGCTGCGGCCAGGGAAACCCAGCTGCGTGACGAACAGTTGCTGGCCGTGGGCATGCAGGCAGCAGGAGCTGCACATTCACTATCCACACCTATCAATACCCTCACCCTGCTGGTGGATGACATGCTGCAGCAGCATGCTGCCGATGCATCCTTGCAGGAAAATCTGTTTCTGATGCAGGCCCAGCTGGCGGCCTGTGCCCGAGCGCTGTCCCGGCTGAAGCAGGGTGTACAGCAGGCCGATACCGCACAAGCGCTGTTTGCCACGCTGGCACAGCAGTTGTCAGGCTGGCGCAGCCTGCGCCCCGATGTTCAGCTGGACTGGCAGGCGACACCAGGGCCGGACCCGCTGGTGCGGCTGGATGCCGCCTTCTGGCCGGCATTTTTCAACCTGATCAATAACGCAGCCGAGGCGGGAGGCGGGGTGCTCACTGTGACGGCGGCCCTGCACGGCAAGTTGTTGCAGCTGGACATCATCAACCCGTCGGGTCGTTTGTCCACGGCACAGTTGCAACGTGCCGGTCTGGCACCGTTGACATCCAGCAAACCTGCCGGGATGGGACTGGGGGTGATGCTCAGCCATGCCACACTTGCCAGGCTGGGCGGCACCCTGACGCTGGAAAACAGGCCGGAAGGTGGGGTGCATGCCTGTGTGCGATTACCCCTGCGGCTGGAGGAGCAAGCATGACGCTGGATTTTCTGCTGGTTGATGATGACGAGGCTTTCAGCACGGTTCTATCCCGGGCATTGGCGCGACGGGGCTTCCAGGTGGAATGCGCGGTCAACGGTGCCCAGGCATTGCAACTAAGGGAGGACGTCCCGCAGCGTATCGTGCTGGATCTTAATCTGGAAGGAGAAAGCGGCCTGCGACTGTTGCCGGACTTGCGCCAGCTTTACCCGCAGGCTGCAGTTGTCGTACTGACCGGCTACGCCAGCATTGCCACGGCGGTGGAGGCAACCAAGCTGGGGGCGGTGCAGTACCTGGCTAAGCCGGCTACGGTGGATGACATTCTGGCGGCATTCCAGCAGGTCAGTGCTAACCCGGAGCTGCCGCTGGCACCACAGCCCATGTCGCTGCGGCGTGTTACCTGGGAGCATCTGCAACGGGTACTGAACGAACACGACGGCAATATTTCCGCTACCGCCCGCTCCATGGGTATGCACCGCCGCACCTTGCAGCGCATGCTGGCCAAGCGGCCCGTGAAAAGCTAAAACGCATCAGCTGTTGTATTCGGCGGACTGGTTTTTCCATTGCGACTGGCAAGTAAGTTTCCATACCGATTTACAGTAATTTCCCTGCATATCGTGCGGTGTTTCTCTATATCACGCACAAGCCCTGCTCTGGCAGGGCTTTGGCTGTTGTTCTGCCAAGCAAGCGCTAGGAAACCTGCTGTGGCATCTTCTGCAAAGCACTGTTTTCATCAGCGGGTCTTTCCGGATGGCATCAGAAAATATGATTGGAGCAAATGCCCCAAAATGCATATGGTCTTTTGATGGACTCACAAACCACGACAATAGAGGGGAACAAGATGCGTGGACAAATGATGGATCAGCCGCTGCTGATTTCTGCCCTGCTGCAACATGCCGAAACCTATCATGGCGACAGCGAGATCGTGTCGCGTACTGTGGAAGGCCCGATTCACCGCTACACCTACCGCGAGGCAGCCCGCCGCAGCCGCCAGCTGGCCAATGCCCTGGCCGGCCTGGGGGTGCAGCATGGCGATACTGTTGGCACCCTGGCCTGGAACGGTTATCGCCATTACGAAATCTACTTTGCCACTTCCGGTTCCGGTGCCATCTGTCACACGGTCAATCCGCGCCTGTTTGCCGAGCAGATCAGCTACATCATCAATCACGGCGAAGACAAGGTGCTGATGTTTGATCTGAGCTTTCTGCCTGTTGTGGAGCAGATTGCCGCCGAGCTCACCACCGTGCAGCATTTTGTCCTGCTGACCGACCGTGCCCACATGCCGCGCGAGACGCCGCTGGACAACCTGCTGTGCTATGAAGACCTGGTCAACAGCCACAGCGACCACTACCAGTGGCCGGCATTCGACGAAAACACTGCCTCCAGCCTGTGTTACACCTCGGGCACCACCGGCAACCCCAAGGGCGTGCTGTATTCGCATCGTTCCACCGTGCTGCATGCCTTTGCCAGTTCGCTGCCGGACAGCCTGGATATCTCGGCCCAGGGCGCCATCATGCCGGTGGTGCCGATGTTCCATGTCAACGGTTGGGGCCTGCCCTACAGCTGCACCATGAACGGGGCCAAGCTGGTGTTGCCCGGACCCAAGATGGACGGGGTCAACCTGTACGAGCTGATCGAGACCGAAGGCGTCACCATGGCCGCCGGCGTGCCCACCATCTGGATGATGCTGTTGCAGCACTGCCAGAAGAATCATCTGAAAATACACAGTCTGAAGCGTGTGATCGTGGGCGGCTCTGCGGCACCGGAAAGCATGGTTGACCAGTTGGCCGAGCATGGTGCCGAGTTGCGCCAGCTGTGGGGCATGACCGAGCTGTCGCCCTGTGGCACAACCAGTACGCCCAAGTTCAAGCATCAGGGCTGCGATACGCCTGCTTTACGTGCACTGCAAACCAAGCAGGGCCGCCCGATTTACGGTGTGGCCATCCGTATTGTCGATGATGAAGGCAAACCGCTGCCCAATGACGGCGTGGCCTTTGGCAATCTGCAGGTGAAGGGGGCGTGGGTGCTGTCGCGCTACTTCAAGCGCGAGCTGGACGACTGTCATACCGAGGATGGCTGGTTCAATACTGGCGACGTTGTCACCATCGACCGTGACGGCTACATGAAGATTACCGACCGCACCAAGGACGTGATCAAGTCTGGCGGCGAGTGGATCAGCTCGATCGAGCTGGAAAACATTCTGGTTGGCCACCCGGCAGTGGCCGAGGCTGCGGCTATCGGGGTAGTGCATCCCAAGTGGGACGAGCGCCCGCTGATGGTGGTGGTGCTAAAGGCTGGTGCCAGCGCCACGCGTGAAGAGCTGATCGGCTTTTACGAAGGCAAGATCGCCAAGTGGTGGACACCGGATGATGTGGTGTTCCTGGATGAGCTGCCGCACACCGCCACCGGCAAGCTGCAGAAGATGAAGTTGCGTGAAATGTTCAAGGATTATCAGTGGGCATGAGGGATAAGCCGCTGAATTGAATGGACAGAATAGAGCATTTGCGCTAAATTGTGCATCGCACTGAAGACCGCAAGGTCTTTTGTGGTGTTAGCCCCTCGAAGCATCGAGCTGGTAACCCCGGCCAGATGTTTCTTCCTCGTGTTGGCCCCTGAGAACCCTCAGGGGATTTTTTTTTGCCTGCGCATCCTCGCCCATTTTTCAGCCGGGCTTGCACTTGTTCTTGCCTGCCTCTGCTGTGTCTTTTGTGTCGCCTTGCAACAGGCATCGTGCATGCATTACCTGCTGCAAACCGTCTTTGCTGTTCTGGATCAAATTGTAAATAAGTATTTCATAATTTAATGTCAAAGTAGATGAAAGGTCGGTAATTCCACACCGCAAGGCAGGACCGGCCATGATGGCTAGAATCAAGTCCGGCACCAGTCCGGTAGGGGGAAACATGAAATCCTTGCGCAGCAAACTGATTGCTTTCAATGCCTTGTTGATGGCCTTGTTCGGCCTGGTATTGGTGCTGATTGTCTTCATCCAGATGCGGGGCGAGATACTGAGCGGCCTGAATCACGAGTTTGATTCGGCGCTGAAGGGGCAGGGCAGCGTGGTGAAAACCTGGCTGGATGACAAGAAACAGCAGATCACGGCCCAGGCCAGCGCGGCGGAGGAGGCGGACGCCCTGCGCTTTCTCAAGGTAGGGGCGCGGGCCGGTTTCAATGTCAATTATGCAGGCTATGCCGATGGGCGCTCGGTGTTCTCCGATGACTGGGTTGCGCCCGCCGATTACAAGGTCAACACGCGCGACTGGTATCAGCAGGCCGTGGCGGCTGGCAAGGCAGTAGTGACCGAGCCCTATGTGGATGAAGCCAGCAAGAAACTCACCATTACCGTGGCCGCGCCGATCCGCCAGGCAGACCGCACACTGGGTGTGGCCGGTGGTGATGTGTTTGTCGACAGCCTGGTGAAGTCGGTGTTGTCCCTGCAGGTGCGTGGTAATGGCTATGCCTTCATCACCGATGGCAAGGGCACCATTCTGGCCCATCCGCAGGCCGGGTTGACGCTCAAGCCCATCAGCCAGCTGGCACCGGAGCTGACCAGCGCCCGTCTGGCCGAGTTGGCAAGCAGCAACAGCCTGCAGCGGGTGGTGCTGGATGGCCAGGACATGCTGCTGTCGGTGCAGCGGATCCCCGACAGCGACTGGCTGATTGGCTTGGCCACGCACCGCGATGCCATCCTTGCACCGCTCAATACCCTGCTGCTGAGTGTCGCCGGCCTGAGCGTGCTGGTTTTTGCCCTACTCATTCCGCTGGCCAGCGTGTTGCTGGGGCGCATGCTGGGTGGACTGGTGGCGCTGAAAAATGCCATGCAGGACATTGCGCATGGCGAGGGTGATCTCACCTTGCGGCTGCAACTGAAGGGCAAGGACGAAATTGCGGCCACCGCCGAGGCCTTCAACCAGTTTGTCAGCCAACTGGCCATCCTGTTCCGTGGCCTGCGCGATGATGCTGGCGGGGTGGTGCAAGGGGTAGGGCAGGTTTCCACCCAGGTGCTGGATGTGGCCGAGCGCGCCCGCAGCATCTCCGACATGTCCTCTTCCAATGCCGCCACGCTGGAGCAGATTACCGTCAGTATTGCCCATATTGCGGATAACGCCCGTGAGGCCGACCAACTAGCCTCCGCTACCGGGCAGGGGCTTGAATCCGGTGCCCAGGGCATGCACCAACTGGCCGAGGGCATGGAAAGCACGGTGCAGTCGGTACGCTCGCTGGAAAGCATGCTGGCAGCACTGGAGCAGCGCTCGCTGCAGATTTCCGGTATTACCGATGTCATCCGCGATATCGCCGATCAGACCAATCTGCTGGCGCTCAATGCCGCCATCGAGGCCGCGCGCGCAGGTGAACAGGGCCGCGGTTTTGCCGTGGTGGCGGACGAGGTGCGCAAGCTGGCCGAGCGCACTGCCCAGGCCACGGTGCAGATTGCCGGCATGGTAACGGCCATCCGCAGTGAAACCGGCAAGGCGGTAGGCGATGTACAACAAACGGTGACGGTGGTGAATGACGGCGTGGTGCTTACCCAGCAGGCGGTGGCGAATATTCAGTCCATCCGGCATTCCATGCTGGAAGTGGTCGGCAAGATGTCGGAAATTTCCCATTCCACCCAGGAGCAGCATAATGCCAGCACCCTGATCGCGCAGAGTTCGGAGCAGATCAACAGCCGGGTGCTGGAAAACGATGCCATGCTGCAGCAGGCCAGTGACACCCTGCAGGGTCTGGCTGGCAAGGCGGGGCAGATGAATGGAGAATTTGCCAAGTTCCGGCTGTAGCATGGCCGCGAAGGCGGCAGGGCCGTCAGGATAAGGGAGGAAGTCATGTTGTTGTCACCGCTGGCACTGCGTGCCGCCACGCTGCTGGCGGAGCAGGATCTGCCCGCAGCCTTGCAGGCCGCACAGCACTGTCTGGAGGCGGAGCCGGACAATGCGCCGATCTGGACCCTGCTTGGTGTCTGTGCCGCCCGGCTGGCACGGCAGTCCCTGGCTGAACAGTGCTGGCAACAGGCGCTGCAGCTGGACCCCAGCGTGGTCGATGCCCATTACAACCTGGGCTGCCTGTACGGCGAGCGGAGAGAGCGGGGACTGGCGGAGCAACATTACCGGGCGGAATTGCGCCTGCAGCCCGGGCACGCTGGCAGTCTGGGCAATCTGGCGGTACTGCTGGCGCAGGCTGGGCAGTTGGCCGAGGCGGAAGCATGTTACCGGCAGGCACTGCAGGCCACGGCCCATACCCGGGATGGGCTGGATGTGCGGTACAACCTGGCCCTGCTGCTGTCGCAGACCGACAGGCTTGAAGAAGCGGAAGCACTGTTGCAGGTGCTGCTGCAGCAGCAGCCGGATGATGAAGCTGGCAATGCGCTGCTGGGAAGTCTCTATCAGCAGCAAGGGCAGGATGAAGCCGCCCGAGCCTGTTGGGAACGGATCTTGCAGCATGCGCCGCAGCATCCGGAAGCGCTGAACAATCTGGCACTGATTTGTCAGCAGCAACGGCGCTGGGATGAGGCCGCCAGTTTGTTGCAAAGGGCACTGCTGCAGGCGGCCCCGCCGCCGGACTTGCTGCTCAACCAGGCCAATGGCCTGTTGCAACAGGGCAAGGCTGCCGCCGCCCTGCCGCTATTGCAGCAAGCCATTGCCCAACATCCCCGCCATGCGCCGCTGCATGATGCGCTGGGTGTGGCTTGCAGTGAGCTGCGCGATGCCGAGCAGGCCGAAGCGGCCATGCGTCGGGCGGTGGAGCTGGCACCGGAGCAGCCCTGCTTCCGGCAGAGTCTGGCCTATCTGCACCTGGCGCAGGGGCACTGGCGTGCCGGCTGGGAAGCGCTGGATGCCCGCTTGCAGCGCCTGCCATTGCGTGGTGGCCTGCCTATCCTGTCATCACCGCGTTGGGAGGGTGAGCCATTGGCCGGACGCCATTTGCTGCTGTGGTTTGAGCAGGGGCTGGGCGATGCATTGCAATTTTGCCGCTATCTGCCCTTGCTGCAGCCGGCGCGTCTGAGCGTGGTATGCCGCCCGGAACTGATCCGCCTGTTACAGGGCATGCGCTTGGCTTGTCCGGTTGAATTCCTGCCTTTGCACCGCCTGGACATGACCGTGCCGCCACATGACTGCCACGTGTTCTCCATGAGCCTGCCGCGCTGGCTGGGGCCAGACCCGGCCACCACGCCACCAGCACATTTCCCCCAGCATGCCAGGCCTCCTTTGCCATCGGCAGGTCGTCCGCGCCGGCTGGGGCTGGTGTGGCGCGGCCATGCCCGCCATCCCTGCGACCATCATCGTTCCCTGCCCGATATCCGCTTGCTGGCACCCTTGCTGGCCTTGCCCGGCATCCACTGGATCAGCCTGCAATTACCGGTGGATGAGCAAGAACAGGCATGGCTGGCAGCCTGGCCTACGCTGGCGGAGGGTGAACAGGGGCTGGATGATCTGGCGGCAACGGCCAGTGTATTGGCCGGGCTGGACGGGCTGGTGACGGTGGACACCGCGCTGGCGCATCTGGCCGGCAGTCTGGGCCTGCCGTGCTGGCTGTTGCTGTCGGCCTGCCATACCGACTGGCGCTGGGGCTGGCAGGGGGAGGCCAGCCCGTGGTATCCCGCCGTGCGGCTATGCCGTCAGTTCCAGCCGGGCGACTGGAGCGGGGTGATCACCCGGCTGGCCAGCCGGCTGGGCGAGCAGTAACTATCAGGGCGGTGACAGCCACTTGCCCGGGTTCATCAGGCCCAGCGGGTCCAGCAGCTGCTTGATGCCGCGCATCAGCTGCAGGGCGGTCGGGTCCTGATAGCGTTGCAGCCAGTGGCCCTTCAACTGGCCGATGCCATGCTCGGCAGCCAGCGTGCCCTGATGGCGATACACCAGGTCGTAGACAATGGCGTTGACGCTGTCCTCGTCTTCAAACAAATGGGCATTGTCCGGCCGGGTATAGCTGATGTTGTAGTGCAGGTTGCCATCGCCGGCATGGCCGAAGGCGATGATGCGTACCGTGGGAAAGGCCCGGCTGAGTGCGGTCGCGCATTGTTCCAGAAACGCCGGAATGGCAGAGCTGGGCAGGCCGATATCATGCTTGATGCTGGGGCCGTCGCGCTTCTGGGTTTCCGACATGGCTTCCCGCAACTGCCACAGTTGCTGCCGGTCTGCCTCGCTGTGCGCCAGCACGCCATCTGGCAGGTTCTGCGTGGCCAGCCAATCCACCAGCAGTTGCTGCAGGTGGTGGCTGTCGCCACTGTCGGACAGCTCGGCCAGCACCGCCCAGGGCTGGATGAAGGGCAGTTGGCCTGGGTGGTACTTTTCCAGCAGCTGCTGACAGGGCTGCGACATGATTTCAAAGGTGGTCAGCCGGTCGCCAAAGGCCTGGCGCAGTGCCGACAGCAGGTTGATGGCCGCCTGGCTGCTGTCTACCCCCAGCCAGGCGGTGGCATGCGCGCCAGGCAGCGGGAACAGCTTGAGCGTGGCCGCGGTGATCAGCCCCAACTGGCCTTCCGCACCGATGAACAGCTGTTTCACGTCCAGCCCGCTGGTGTCCTTGCGCAGGCCGGAGAGCTGATGCAGCACCCGGCCATCCGGCAGCACCACTTCCAGTCCCAGCGTCAGCTCGCGCATGGTGCCGTAGCGCAGTACCGCCAGCCCGCCGGCGTTGGTGGACAGGTTGCCGCCAATCTGGCAACTGCCCTCGCTGGCTAGCGACAGCGGAAACAGGCGACCGGCCTCGACGGCCAGTTGTTGCAGCACGGCCAGCGTCATGCCGGCTTCCACCGTGATGCTGTTGTTGGCGGTATCGATGGCGCGCAGGCGGTTTATCCGCTGCATGGCAATCACCAGCTGGCGGCCCGTGTTATCCGGGGTGGCTGCGCCGCAGGTGGAGGTATTGCCCCCTTGCGGCACCACCGCCACTTGCTGGTGCTGGCACAGCCGCAGCAGCGCGGCCACTTCTGCCGTGCTGCCCGGCAGCACCACGGCCAGCGGCTGGCCCTGATAGCGGCGGCGGTAGTCCAGCGTGTAGGGCGCGGTGTCTTGCGGCAGGGTCAGCACATGGCCGGCACCGACAATGGCGGCAAGGTCAGCAAGCAGATCGGGCATGGCGTCTTCCTTGGGGCTGGTCAGTCGGGAATCTCGGCAGCCATCAGTTCATCCGGGTGCTGCCAGCCGGGCAACTGGCTGATGCGTTGCAGCCAGGCGGCAACGTGCGGCCAGGCGGCAAGGTCAAGCCCGGCATCGCCCAGCCACCACAGATAGGCACTGGCCGACAGGTCGGCAATGGTCGGGGTGCTGCCGATCAGGTAGGCATACTGGCTCAGCGTGTTATCCAGTACCGCCAGATCGGCGCGTACCCGCTGTTCCAGCCAGGCGGTGACATCGGTCGGCTGCGGGAAGAACTTGCGTGCCAGGCGCAGGTTGGGCAGGGAGAAACCGATGCGGTTGCTCTCCCAGCACAGCCATTCACGCACTAGCTGGCGCTCGCCGGGCGCACCATCCAGCCGGCCGTAATTGTCGGCCAGCCATTGCAGGATGGCATTGGACTGGCACATGGCGGTGCCGTCGGCTACCAGTACGGGTACTTCACCAAAGCGGCTGACGGCACGGAAGTCTTCCGCCCGCTCTGCGCGTGGCAGGGCCAGGTCGACATGGACATAATCATGCGATACATCTGCCAGCATCAGTGCCAGGCGCACTTTGTAGCTATGTCCGGAAAAACAGTTGCCGTACAGGGTGAGAGTGGTCATGTCGTGGGTTCTTGTTGTGATGTTGATGAGGCGCTTGCTACGGCTGTGGTGGTCTGCTGCAGTGTCTGCGCCTCCGCGTGAGGCGTCAACGGGCTTGGCCTGCTGGTGCCGAGCGAGCCCAGCCAGGCAGCGGCAAAGGCCAGCGGAACCGAGAACAGCGCCGGATTGGCATAGGGAAACAGCGGGCCGGGCCGGCCCAGCATGCCTACCCAGACCGTGGGGCCGGTAATGATGCACAACAGGGCGGCCAGCATGCCGCCATAGCCGCCGGCCAGCGCGCCGCGCGCGCTCAGCCCGCGCCAGTTCAGTGCCAGCAGCAGGACCGGGAAATTGCTGCTGGCGGCAATGGCAAATGCCAGCCCCACCAGAAAGGCAATGTTCAGGTTCTGGAACAGGGTGGACAGCAGCACGGCCAGCAGGCCCAGTAGCAGCACGGACAGTCGCGACAACTGCCATTCGCGGCGCGGGTCGGCAGCGCCACGGCACAGCCACAGGGCGTACAGGTCGTGGCTGACGGCACTGGCCCCGGCCATGGCCAGGCCGGCCACTACCGCCAGAATGGTGGCAAAGGCCACGCCGGCAACCAGCGCCTGCAGCCATGGTCCGCCCAGCAGGCTGGCCAGATGCAGGGCCGCCATATTGCCACCGCCCAGCAGCTTGCCGGCGGCATCATGAAAGCGGCCATCTGCAGCCACCAGCAGCAGCGCGCCATAGCCGATGATGATGTTCAACAGGAAGAACAAGCCGATTAATCCGGTAGCCCAACCCACCGAGCGGCGTGCCGCGCGGGCATCCGTGACCGTGAAAAAACGCATCAAGATATGCGGCAGTCCCAGCAGACCCAGGCTGAGGCCCAGGCCCAGCGACAGCGCATCCACCGGGTCGGCCAGCGCCTTGCCGGGTAGCAGTGCCCAGCCATGCTCCAGTCGGCGCACCGCGGCAAACAGCTGTGCCGGGCTGCCATCAAAGCGTTGCAGCACGCCGCCGGCCAGCAGCAAGGCACACAGCAGCATCAGGCTTGCCTTGAGCATTTGTACCCAGGTGGTGGCCAGCATGCCGCCCAGTGCCACCTGCAGTACCATCAGGCCGACCACCAGCAGCACAGCGACCAGATAGGGCAGGCCGAATAGCAATTGCAGCAGCTTGCCGGCACCGACCAGTTGCACGATCAGGTAGAACACGGTGACGGTGAGCGAGCTGATGATGCTCATCAAGCGTACCCGCCGGTCATCAAAGCGGCTGGCCAGCACATCGGCCACGCTGTAGCGGCCCAGGGTGCGCAGCTTGTCGGCCAGCAACAGCATCAGCAAGGGCCAGCCGGCCAGCGTGCCGACGGCATACACCAGCGAGTCGTAGCCCTGGCCCAGATACATGCCGATGGAACCGAGAAAGGCGGCGGCCGACAGGTAGTCGCCGGCCAGCGCCAGGCCGTTCTGCCAGGCCGGCAATTGTCCGCCGGCGGTATAGAAATCCGCCGCCGAGCGGGTGCGCCGTGCCGCCTGCCAGGTCAGCAGCAGGCTGGTGGTGACAAACAGCAGGAAAAAGATACTGGCAGCCGACATGATCATGGCTTTCGCTCTGCTGCGCGGATGTGCAGCAGGGTGATGAGGAAAAACAGGACAAACAGCAGCAAGGCCAGCAGGATCGAGCACGGCCAGCCGGCCAGCGTTAGCGCCAGCCACGTCGGTGCTATGGCAATCAGCAGGAAATAGCCAAGGCAGCTGCCAAGTATCAGCAAGCTTAGCCAGGCGCTATGGGAGATCCGGAGGAAGGGTTTCATGGCAGCGGACATCATGATATTGCGCTGGTGGAGGAGGCCGGTGCCGGCACATCCCCCCCGGCGTGGCGATTATTTCTGCCAGTAGGTTTTGACATTAACGAACTCATACAGACCGAACTCGGACAGCTCGCGGCCATAACCCGACGCCTTCACGCCACCAAAGGGTAGGCGCAGGTCCGAGCTGGTGTGCCGGTTGATGAACACACTGCCCACTTCCAGCTGGCGCGCCAGCGCCCAGCCGTGGGCGGTGTCGGCGGTATAGATGGATGCCCCCAGTCCGAACGGCGTGTCATTGGCCAGGCGGATGGCATCGGCTTCGTCGCGGGCGCGCAGAATGCTGGCCACCGGGCCGAATACTTCTTCGTGATAGACCCGGCAGCGATCCGATACATGGTCCAGCACCGTGGCCGGATAGAAAAAGCCCGGTGCTGGCGGCAACTGGCCGCCCAGCAGTAACTGCGCACCCTGATGACAGGCATCCATGACTTGCGCATGCAATGCCTCGCGCAGGTCGGCACGCGTCAGTGGTGACAGGGTGGTGGCCGGGTCGCGCGGATCTCCTGGCTGCAGCTTGCTGGCCGCTGCGACAAAGGCTGCGACAAAAGCGTCGGCAATTTCCGGGACCACGATCATGCGCTTGGCGGCATTGCAGCTTTGGCCGGCATCACGGAAACGCGAATTGACCGCGTCCTGCGCGGCGGCCTCGATATCGGCATCGGCCAGTACGATGAAGGGATTGCTGCCACCCAGTTCCAGCACGGTCTTTTTCAGATGTTTGCCGGCCAGGCTGGCGATGATGCGTCCGGTATGCGTGGAGCCGGTAAAGGCCACGGCGTCGCTGCGGCGGATGGCTTCCTCGACCAGGTCGTGGTCAATCCAGGCAATATCCAGACAGTCCAGTCCGGCGGCATGAACCAGTTCCAGCAGGCGCTGGGTACATTGCGGTACCGATGGTGCGGGTTTGACCAGGCAGGTATTGCCAGCCATCAGTGCGGGTACGGCAAAGCGCAGCAATTGCCAGATGGGATAATTCCACGGCATTACTGCCAGTACGCAACCCAGAGCCTCGAAAGCCACCCCGCTCTGACTGGCCTGGGTCGGTATGGATTGGGGTGCCAGCAGGGCTGGTGCCAGTTCGGCGTAGTAGCGGATCAACTGGGCTGACTTGTCGATCTCGGCCAGGCATTCAGCCGTGCGCTTGCCTACTTCCAGTGTAACCAGCGCGGCCAGCTCTTCGCGCTTGGCTTCCAGTTGCATGGCCAGCTGCAGCAAGCGCTCCGCTCTTTGCGATACGGATAGTGCGGCCCAGCGGATTTGTGCGTTTTTAAGTTGTGAGAGGGCAAGATCCAGACGATCCCGGCTCCAGCCCGGACGGGTAAAAACCACCTCGGCGGTGGCAGGGTTGCAACTGGTGAAGGCATTCATGGCCGGCAGGCAAAGGAATCAGCAAGAGCAGCGACTGTAACAAATCGCCCCGGCTTGTGACAGGGTCTTGTCAGGCGATTGCCGGTTTTATGCCGGGCGGACTGCATGCAGGGAAGGGTGAAACGATAAAAAAAGACCCCGTATTAACGGGGCCGAATATTTCAGGTGAGTGCATGGGTCAATCAAGAAGAGACTTGCAGATTGAAACACCGCATGCGCTTGTACTGGCCTTTGCACAGCGACAGCGCAATTGGTGAGGCGATTCTAGCGGCAAGCCAGCTGCGGTGTTACTGGCTGTAAGGCGTGCTTTGCCGTCTTGCCAGCGACTCATGTCACACCTGCCACGGTAGTCAATCCCAGCTGCAGGCCAATCACGATGGCATGCGTGCGGTTGTTGGCATTGAGCTTGCGGATGATGTTGGCCACGTGGAATTTCACGGTCCGTTCGCTGATGCCAAGGATGGTGGCGATTTCCCAGTTGGTTTTGCCGTGGCTCATCCAGTGAAAAATGTCGAATTCGCGTTGGGACAGCGGCATGGTGGCGGGTGCGGCCGGTGCCAGGTTGGCCACGCGACCTGCTGCCTGACGCAGATGCAGCAGCAGGCTATTGAGCATTTCGGTCAACTGGCTGTCCTTGCCGATCTCGCTGCCGGAAACGGATAGCACGCAGACCAGATTCTGGCGTTCGGACAAGGCGCTGAAACTGACGCCGGTTCCCATGCCGATGGAGTTGAGTTCCTGGATGAACTGTTTCTCCTGCAACCCTTTGGCGCGGGAGAACTTGTCGGCCCAGTGGATGGGGCCCTGTCCCATCACCGAACGCAATACCGGATCGCAGCTGATGTAGTTGTGGCTCATGTAGTGTTCGACCCAGTCTTCCGGGAAGCTGACGTTCACCACTTTTTCCACCCGCTGTAATTGCTGGTGCTGGTTGATGCGCCCAAGGGTGATGACCATGTGCTTGGTGGGCAGTTGGGATTGCAGATGATCCAGATAGAGTTTGAATTCGTTCTCGGTTTCTATCTGGCCTACGCTGTGTATCCATTCCAGCAAGGTTTTCTGACTGGCAGGAGTCAGATTGCCGGGTAAGGGCTGGGCAAAGGGTAGCTTGCTATGCATGATGACAGGACCTTGAGTATCGGGTGGCCAGGGCGGTGATCTGCTTGCAATGTTCCAGCGTGGTTCATGAAGCAGCGGCAAGGTGACCGTGCCCGACTCCATTGTGGTGCTGGTTGGTCTGGAGTTTATTAAGCACTTGGCAAGCGAAACCAGTAGCTAACACACCAAGTAGAGCGATCGGCATGCTGAATAAGTAATTTCTTCGTGGTCGATAAGATTTGTCAGAAATTTCTTCCAATTTGCATTGGATTTTCCTGCCCAAAGGGAAGATTCCTGTGAATTCGTCTTTCTGTTTTCCTTGAGCTTGCGGAGTGATTGGTGATGGTGGCCAGGATCGCTACGCTGGCTGCTTATGCCTTGTCATGGAGTGCAAGGTGATCTGTCTTGATAAAAGACATGGTCATGCCAGGTGCCGCCGATGCAAGATGGCATGTGGTGTACGGCATTGCTGTCTTGCTGGTTTGGCGGATGGGTTGTGCACGGCAGGATGGTTTGAGGTGAAACTTTCTTTTATGCCCTGTTTGCACAATATTGATCATTGAGCCATAGGTGCAACAGCCTGGTTCTGGGCCTGCCTTGCGTAAGCATTGTGTCTGACGCTGTTGAGTCTTCTGCCTGTAAGGCCTGCACCTTGGCCTATGTGGCGCTTCTTGCAGGGAGCGTTACCTGTTGAAACTGGTATAACATGACATTGGCAATGCCCTGTCTGCTTTCGGAAATGAATGGTTTTTTTGTCTTGTACAGATAGTGGCGGCACCGGTTTGTGAAATTTGAAACAGATTGCTGGTATTTAAGGCCAGAAACATAAGTCAAACTTCATTATTCACTGGAACTGGTGTACGCTTTTTAAAGAAGATCTACTTAATAATGAAGCTGGCAAATCGTGTGGCTGGGGCGGGGATGTCCTACATCAAGTCAGCTGCATGGGTTTAATGCCGCTCAGGGAACGTTTCAGCTATGGATACTTTAAAAGCCTTGATGGTCTTCATGACCACCGCCGAGAATGGCAGTTTCTCGGATGCTGCAAGAAAACTGGGGGTGTCTCCGGCGGCTATCAGTCAAAGCATTGCCCGACTGGAGCAGGAGCTGGAAGTGCGCCTGTTCAACCGCACCACCCGGCAGCTGACGCTGACTGAGGATGGGCGCCGTTTTTATGCCCAGTGCCGCGGACCGGTGAACAATCTGGACTCGGCCATCAACCAGCTCAAGGCCAGTCGTGACGAACCGGCCGGGCATCTGCGTGTGAGCATGCCCAATTCCTTTGGTCGGCGTTTCATCCTGCCCATCATGGGTGAGTTCTGCGAACGTTATCCCAAGGTACGTGTGTTCTTTGGCCTGGATGACCATTTCAGCGACCTGATCGAGGACGGCTACGATGTCGGTGTGCGTATCGGCATGATGCCGGACAGTCGCATGGTGGCTCGCAATCTGGCGCAGATTCCGCAATATGTGGTGGCATCGCCGGACTACTGGGACAAGAATGGCCGCCCGGAAACCACGGAAGAGCTGAGCAATCATGATTGCATCAACTTCCAGTTTCCGACTTCCGGTCGTTTGTACAAATGGGAATTCGACCGTCGCGGCGAGCGTATCCCGCTGGAAGTGACCGGCACCTATACCCTGAACGAGATGGAGGCCGTGTGCGAACTGGCGCGTCTGGGCATGGGTGTGGCGCAGCTGCCGGGGCACGAGGTGGTGCACCTGATCCGCAGTGGCGAGCTGGAGCCGGTACTGACCGATGTGGTGTCGCTGGAGCGCTCCATTTACATCTGCTTCCCGCACCGCGACCATATTGCCCCGCGAACCCGCGTGTTCGTGGATTTTGTGGTGGAAAAACTGGCGGATCACCCGGATATCATGGCGGATCTGCCGGGGCTAGATCTGTCGGCCAAGCGCAAGGCTGCTGCCCAGCTCATGAGCTGAGGTTCAGCCGCTACTGCATGTAAAAGCCCGGCCAGATGCCGGGCTTTTTGCTTGCCGGTGCGGGGGCGGTTTATACCGCCATGAAGCGTTGTAGCGGAGTAGTGCTCCAGTCCACGCTGTCCAGCAGGTTTTTCACGATCAGCCCCAGCTCGGTATCACCTTCGATAATCAGCTTGCGATTGAAGAACAGGGTGTCCGGGTCTTCTTCGCGCAGCATCATGCGGGCAAAGTCGGCCAGATTGGCGCTCAGGCGCAGATCAGGCTCCCCCGTTGTGCTGCCTACGCTGAAGCGTTCCGTGTCAGCAACAAAATGCAGACGCATGTCGGCATCCAGAATGTGTACCTCGAAGCTGTGCCCGGCCAGCAGGCTCATGTCCACCGGCAGGATCTCGCGCTTTTTCAGCTGGTTCAGGGTGGTAACCAGTGCCCAGCAAGGTGGCGAGCTGGGCAGCTTGCCCAGGACGCTGGCAAGGCTGGGGGGCAGGGTAAGGTCAGGAATGCGCATGGTGGGTTTCTCCTATGGCGGCAATGCCGGCAGTGCCGCGCCAGTAGCCGTCAACCAGCCGGCTGTCGGAATACGGACTCAGGTCCACCACCGGTTCTTGCCGGGCGGTAATGGCGTCGATGGCCTGCCGGTAGCCGCTGACTACATTGGCGGTGTGCTGCCATTGCGGGCTGATGCGCAGGGCGCTTATGCCCATGGCGCTGATGTCGGCCAGGTGCGGCAGCAAGGAGTGGCAACCATCGGACATGGTCTGGATGCCGTTGATGGTGAGGAAAGCCTGTTGCTCGCGCGTGTTCAGGCGCAGCCCGTCCGGGTGTTCCATGCAGCGGAACTGGCAGTCGTCCTTGGACAGATTGTAGTGGCGGGCGGTAAAGCAGCGGGCAGACAGGGCCAGTGGCAGCCGGCCCCAGGCAAACAGTTCGGTTTCGATCTGCACGCCATTGGCGCTGGCCTGTGCCAGTACCGCAGACAGGGTGTCGCGGTCCATTTCAACCGGCGGAATCCAGCGCCGCGCGCCCAGCGACTGTAACAGTGCCAGGGTGTCGGCATTGTAGATGTTGAGGTGATGGCCGGCGACAAAGGACTGGCCTTGCTGATGGGCCAGCCGGGCCGCGCCCAGATCGTTGGCTTCCAGCTGTAGCTCGCCGTTTTCCACCAGCTTGCGCAGCCGGCGCAGATCGGATTCGCTCTCGATCAATGCCTGACTGGACAGCACCACCTGGCGGCCGTTCTGGGCCAGCTCCTGTCCCAGGCTGATCCAGTCCTGTCCGCGCAGTTGCTGGCGGCGCGAACAGACGGCTTCGCCCAGATAGATGGTTTCCAGCGGCCAGTCGGCGGCTTCGCTGTAAAAACGCAGGATATCGTCACGGGACCAGTAGAACAGCACCGGGCCCAGCGTCAGTTGCAATGTTTTCATATCAGGCCTGCTTGTGGGGCCGGCAAGGCAGGCCTGCCGGCGCACGGTATGTCATTTCCAGGGCCGGTTGTAGGCACCCAGCGTCTGTTGCTGGCCTTCCGCCAGTTTGGACAGCGCCTGGGTCCAGGCCGGTTTTACGGCAAAGCGCTGGTGTTCCCTGCCGGCAGCATCCAGTGCCTCGCGAAGGGTGCGGGTAACCTGTGCCACGTAGGCCGGGCTGCGCTGGCGGCCTTCTACCTTGATGGCGGCCACACCAATGTCGATGATCTGCGGCAGCATGCTCATCACATTGAGGCTGGTGGGTTCTTCCAGGGCGTAATAGGTATCGCCTTCCACTTCAAAGCGACCCTTGCACAGGGTGGGGTAGCCAGCGGGTTCACCTTGCTGGTATTCGTCGATCAGAATGCCGCCCAGGCGCGCGCCCAGTGCCTGCGGACCATGTTCCCAGCGTACGTATTTGGCCGGGGAGCATACGCCGTGGCTGTTGGGCGATTCGCCGGTGGCATAGCTGGACAGCAGACAGCGGCCTTCCACCATCACGCACAGGCTGCCAAAGCCGAATACCTCGATTTCCACATTGGTATGGTCGATGACCTGCTTGACCTGGTCCAGCGTTAGCACCCGTGGCAGCACGGCGCGGCGGATGTCGAACATTTCCTGCGCCAGATTGATGGCTTCGTAATTGGTGGCAGAGCTTTGCACCGACATGTGCAGGCGCAGGTCCGGGTAGTGGTCGCGCGCGTATTTCATCAGGCCGATATCAGCCAGGATGATGGCATCCACCCCCAGTGCTGCGCCTTCGTCGATGGCGCGGTGCCAGCGGCTGATGTCACCACCCTGGGCATAGGTGTTGATGGCCAGCAGCACCTTGCGGCCATGCTGGTGCGCGTAGTTGATGCCGTCGCGCGCAGTGCGGTCATCAAAGTTCAGCCCGGCAAAGTTGCGGGCATTGGTGTCGTTTTTCAGGCCGAGGTAGACGGTGTCGGCACCGTTGTCAACGGCTGCCTTGAGGGCAGGCAGGCTGCCGGCCGGACAAACCAGCTCCGGCAGGGGGCGTGTGGCAGGCATGATGGCATGTTGTCAGCAATTGAAACCGCCAGACATTAGCAGAGCAGGGCAACGCTGGACTTGTTCTGGGTCAAGCGGCTGGATGGGGGGACGAGGGACGGGGAGTGGGGAGTGGGGAGTCGCCGGGACGGCGCAGGCCGTCCCTCATCCGGGAATCCGGGTCAGAAAGGCAGCACCAGCTTGGTCTTGGCCACCAGCACGATATACGCCACCACCAGCAAGGCCGCCAGCAGAGCAATACTGCGTATCTGTTTGGTTCGGCCCCGCTTTAGTGCAATGGTGCCCAGCGCCACATAGGCCAGCAGGCCGGCTATCTTGGCCAGCAGCCACGGCGTTTGCAGCAGCGGCCAGCCGCCCAGCACCACCAGGGTGATGCCCAGTGCCAGCAATGCGGTATCGATGGTATGCGGCAGGATGCGCAGCAGCTTGCTGGCCAGCAGTTTCTGCTTGTCGGCCAGCATCAGCCCGCCACGCAGGGCGAACAGGGTAATGGTGAGATAGGCCATACCCATGTGGGCATGTTTGAGAATCTGATAGGTGCTCATGCATTTTCCTAGCGGTTATGCTTTCAGCATCGGGTGCTGGCGCTCAAGGGCTGATGGTACACTGAAGCCTTCGTTTCATCAGCGTTCCTGCCATGCTTTTTCTCTATCAGTCCAATCGTCTGGAGCAACTGGGTCAGCTGTATGCCGCCATGCTGCAGGCACAGCCGCTGAGCGACCCCTTTGCCGCCGAAACAGTCATTGTGCAAAGCCGGGGCATGGGACGCTGGATGACGCTGGACCTGGCGCAGCAATGCGGCATTGCCGCCAATATCGATTTTGTGCTGCCGGCTGCCTTTGCCTGGCGGCTGATGCAGCGGGTGATGCCGGAACTGCCGCGCAAATCCTCCTTCAGTCCTGAAGTGCTGAGCTGGCGGCTGCTGGAATTGCTGCCCACCCTGCAAGGCGAGGTGTTTGCGCCCCTGCAGCGCTATGCCGCCGGCGGCGAGGCCGCCGCCTTCGAGCTGGCCGGCAAGGTGGCCGACATCTTCGACCAGTACCTGGTGTTCCGCCCGGACTGGATTCGTGCCTGGGAGGCAGGAGAGCGGCTGGAGCTGGGGGAGGACGAAGCCTGGCAGGCGGCGCTGTGGCAGCAACTGGCAGCGCAGGACCCCAGCCGCCACCGCGTGCGCATGCTGGACGAATTCTTTGCCGAACTGCAACCGCAACATCTGCCGGAGCGCATTACCCTGTTCGGCATCGCCAGCCTGGCACCGATGTATCTGGCGCTGATCAAGCGCCTGGCCGAACTCACCGATGTCTGCCTGTTCACCCTCAACCCCTGTGAAGCCTACTGGGGCGACATCGTCGATAACCGCCGCAAGCTCAAGCTGCGTGAGAAGGGCGATCTGTTTGCCACCGAGGGCCATCCGCTGCTGGCTTCGCTGGGCAAGCAGGGACGTGACTTTTTTGAATTGATTGCCGCCGATGCCGAGCTGGATGCCCGCCCGCTGTTTGCCGCGCCGACAGGCGACACGCTGCTGGCCCGCCTGCAGCGCGACATCCTGCAATTGCAGATGCCGGGTGAGGATGGCCAGTGGCTTGCGCCAGATGATTGTTCGGTGGAACTGCATGCAACCCACGGCCCGATGCGCGAGCTGGAGGTGCTGAAGGACCGGCTGCTGGCCATGCTGGCTGACAACCCCGCGCTCAGTAGCGCCGACATTGCAGTGCTGACGCCGGACATCAACAGTTACGCACCGTATATCGACGCGGTATTTGGCAAGCGGGATGATGCCCCCAGCCTGCCGTATGCCATTGCCGACCGGCAGGTAGAGCGTGAAGAACCGCTGCTGGCGGCCATCAGCACCTTGCTGCAGCTACTGGATTCACGTTTTTCCGCCGATCAGGTACTGGCCTTGCTGGACAGTCCGGCGCTATTGCAACGCTTTGGCTTGCAAGCAGAAGACCTGCCTTTCATCCAGGACTGGGTCAGACAAAGCGGCATCCGCTGGGGCCGCGATGCCGCCCACAAGGCAGCGCTGGGCCTGCCCGCCGATCCCTTGTTTACCTGGCGCTGGGGGCTGGACCGGCTGTTGTTGGGCAGCATCCTGCCTCCGGCGATGGCCGGGGACGATAGCGGCCTGTTTGCCGGCCTGCTGCCACAGGGCGGGGCCGGCGGACAACTGGGCGAGGTGCTGGCGCGCTTTGCCAGCTGCTATGCGGTGCTGGACGCGCTGGCCACTGGCTGGGCCATCCCCACCGATGCCGCTGGCTGGGCGGCACGCCTGCTGGAAGGCATCGACCAGCTGTTTGAGGTGGATGATGAGGCGGAACTGGCGCTGGATGTGGTGCGCGACGCCCTGCAGGAACTGGTGGATGATGCCGCCATGGCCGGTTTCACCCAGCCCTTCAGCCTGCAGGTGCTGCGCGACTGGCTGCAGCGCAAGCTCACCGTGGCCTCACCGCTAGGTTTTTTGTCTGGCGGCATCACCTTCTGCGCCATGGTGCCGATGCGTTCCATCCCCTTCAAGGTGCTGTGCCTGATCGGCATGAACGATGGTGCGTATCCACGCGATGAGCGTCCGGTCAGCTTCGACCTGGTGGCACGTCACCCGCGCCGGGGCGACCGTTCGCGCCGCTTTGACGACCGCTACCTGTTCCTGGAAGCCATTCTGTCAGCCCGCCAGCGGCTGTATCTGTCTTATGTCGGCCTGTCTGCGCGCAATAACGAGCCGTTGCCGCCATCTGCACTGATTGCCGAACTGCTGGATTGCTTCCAGGCCATGTGTGGCGATGAGGCCGCGGGGCAACTGCTGGTACGCCATCCCTTGCAGCCCTTTTCACCGCGCAGCTATGACGGCAAGGATACGCAGCTGGCCAGTTTCGACCCCAGCTTTGCCTCCGCCCTGGCGGCACCGCCTGCTCAGCCGCAGCCGTTTGCCGGTGTCTTGCCGCTGGCTCAGACCAGCAGTGTGGTGCATGTAAATGACTTTATCCGTTTCTGGAAAAACCCACCGCGTGCCTGGCTGGCCGAGCGCCTGGCCATACGCCTGCATGGTGAGGCAGAAGAGCTGCCGGTGCGCGAACCCTTCAGTGTGGACCGGGACGCCAGCCGCACCATCCGTACCCAGTTGGTGGAACGCATGCTGGCTGGCAAGCCGGTAGTTCCTGTCCGGCAGCGGCTGGTCGGTGCCGGCTTGTTGCCACCGGCACAACTGGGGCTGGCCTGGCTGGACAGTGAAACCGCCAGCTCAGCGAGACTGGCGCACCGCCTGCCCGCGGTGCTGACCGAAACTACCCTGCCACCGGTGCCAGTCAGCCTTACCTTGCATGGCACCACGCTGGCTGGTGAGCTGGGTGGCCTGCGGCCGGAAGGGCAGATCCGGCTGGTGATCGGCAAGATGAATGCAGCCGAGCGACTGGAATGGTGGCTTGTGCACCTGCTGTTGTGCGCAACGCGCCCGGCTGGCATCGCCTGCCAATCAATATTGTATGACGACAGCGGCCACTATCATCTGGATGATGAGCCGGATGCCACCATGCTGCTGGAAGCCTGGGTGGTGCGCTGGCAGCAGGGGCAGCAGCAGCCACTGCCATTTTTTGGCCGTACCAGCTGGGCTTATGCCGAGCAGCTATACAAGCAGGAGGATGCCCCGCAACTGGCGCTGGAAAAGGCGCTGGACAAGTGGGACCCTAGCTTCGTCGCTGACTTTGCCACCCCGCAGGGTGAAGAACCGGTTAATCGGCTGGTGTTCCGTCATCTGGACCCGCTGGCAGATCCGCTGTTTGCCCAGCTGGCACAAACCCTGTTGCTGCCGCTGGTAGCTAGGCTGGAGGGGCAGGCATGAGTCTGCAAGCACTGGACGCACTCAACTGCCCGCTGGCGGGCGTCAACCTGATCGAAGCCTCTGCCGGTACCGGCAAAACCTGGACCATCGCCGCGCTTTATCTGCGCCTATTGTTGGAGGACGTGGACAACGAAGCACCGCCCGGCATCGACAGCCTGCTGGTGGTGACCTACACCAAGGCTGCCACCGCCGAACTGCGCGAGCGCCTGCGTCAGCAACTGAGTGACTTTCTTGCCGTGCTGCAGGGCGAGCCCACTTCCAACCCATTCCTGCAGGCCCTGGCCGCCCGTTTTGTGCCGGGCAGCGGGCGTGATCTGGCGGTACAGCGGCTGCAGGCGGCCATCAGCGGCTTTGACGCCGCCGCCATCTACACCATCCATGGTTTCTGTCAGCGCGTGCTGACCGATGCCGCCTTTGAAAGCGGCCAAACCTTTGCTGCCGAGTTGGTCAGCGACGACGACCGCCTGCTGGTGGAGGTGGTGGATGATTTCTGGCGGCAACGGGTGGTAACCAGCCCCTTGCTGTCGCAGGTACTGGCCGAAGCTGGTGAAACGCCGGATGGCTGGCTGGCGGAGATCCGCCCCTGGCTGGCCAAGCCCTATTTGCAGCTGGTGCAGCCCTCTGCTCACGATCTGCAGCAGGCACTGCAGCTGGTGCAACAGCATTGGCACAGCCTGGCCGGCGATGCCCTCACCATCCAGACCGGTTGTGAGCTGCTGTTGGCGACGGAGGGCTTCAAGGCCACCAGCCACAGCCCGGCCCAGCTTGAGCGCAGTCTGGCCGAGCTGCAGCAGTGGCTGGCCGAGCCGGACAGCCTGCCCATTGTCGGCAAGGACGCACTCAAGCAACTGACACGGCTGACCCCGGCCGCACTGGCCAAGGGCATGAAGAAAGGTTTTGTCGCGCCGGAACATGCGCTGTTCCAGCGCATCGGTGACTGGCTGGAGGCCTGGGACGGCTATCTGGCGCAGCTGCAATTGTCGCTGGCCGGGCTCAAGCTGGAGCTGATTGACTGGGTCAACCAGGAACTGGCCCGCCGCCGCAGCCAGGAACGGGTGCGCAGCTTTGACGATCTGCTCACCGAACTGGGCAATGCGCTGGCCGACCCGGTTGGCGGGGCGCAACTGGCGGCCGCCGTGGCGCGCAGCTTCCGCGTGGCGCTGATCGACGAATTCCAGGATACCGACCCCATCCAGTACGACATCTTCCGCCACTGCTTTGCCCTGCAACAGCGGCCACTGTTTCTGGTGGGCGACCCCAAGCAGGCCATTTACAGCTTCCGTGGTGCCGACATTTTTGCTTATCTGGATGCACGTGGCGATGCCCCGGCTGCACAGCAGTACTCACTGGACACCAATCGCCGTTCCGATGCGCCGCTGGTGGCTGCCGTCAACCAGCTGTTCAGCCGCAGCCGGCCATTCCTGCTGGATGATATCGGCTACCAGCCGGTACATGCTGCACCCAGCTCCGGTGCAGTGCTGGAGGTGGACGACGACGACGCAGCCTTCACCGTACTGTGGCAAGCGCCTGAGAGTGAAAAACCGCTGAACAAGGACAGTGCCGCCCGCGCCAGCGCCCAGGGCTGCGCCCATGAAATTGCCCGCCTGCTGACGCTGGCCGCACAGGACCGGGCGGCCATCATCAAGACCGAACAGCGCCGCCCCTTGCGCGGGGGCGATATTGCCGTGCTGGTATCCACCCACCGTCAGGGCGACCAGATGCGCCAGGCATTGGCCGAGCGCGGAGTGCCCAGCGTGGCACTCACCCAGGAAAGCGTGTTTGCCAGCCGGGAAGCCGGCGAGATGCTGGCCCTGCTGCGCGCCTGGGCCGAACCGGCCAGCGAAAGCCGCCTGCGTATTGCGCTGGTTACCGAACTGTACGGCCTGGATGCAGCCCGGCTACTGGGCGATGTAGAAGACGAAGCCCGCTGGGAAGCCCGGCTGCTGGCCAATGCTGCCGACCACCAGTATTGGCTGGAACATGGCTTCATGCGTGCCTGGCGGCAGTTCATGGCGCGCGAGCAGCTTGCCCTGCGCCTGCTGCCCTTGCCTGATGGCGAACGGCGGCTGACCAATCTGTCGCATCTGGCCGAGCTGCTGCAAAGCGAAAGTGACAGCCGCCACGGCATGGCCCCCTTGCTGGCCTGGCTGGAAGCCAGGGTTGCCCGCCCGGCAGGAGGCGAGGACGCCATGCTGCGGCTGGAGAGCGATGCCGCGCTGGTGAAAATCGTCACCATCCACACCTCCAAGGGTCTGCAATACCCGGTGGTGTTCTGCCCCTATCTGTGGGATGGCGCACTGGAGCGCCGTAATACCAGCTTCTGGCGCTATCGTGCTGAAGACAGGGCCATGCTGGCTCCAGACGTACTGGCTGATGCCGCAGTGCGCCAGCAGGCCGGCAGTGAAATGCTGGCGGAAAAACTACGCCTGCTGTATGTGGCGCTGACGCGTGCCCAGCATAGGCAGTACCTGGCCTGGGGCTGGGTCAAGGACATGCAGACCGCAGCACTGTCCTGGTTGCTGCATGCGCAGGACTGTCCCGATCTGCCTGCCTTGCGTGAGCTGGATTTCAATGCCGCCCAGCTGGAAAGCCAATTGGCACAATGGCAGCAATCCCTGCCACCGGCGCTGACAGTGCGGGCGCTGCAGCAAAGCGTGAATCCACTGCCTCTGGCGCAGGAGGCAGAGCAGGACTATAGTGCGCGCCTGTTCTTGCGGACGGTTTACAGCCCGTGGCGTGTTGCCAGCTTTACCTCACTCACCCATGGGCAGGCCAGCAAGGCCACGGAACGGCCAGACCATGACCGTAGCCAGATGGCATTGGCGGAGGAACAGGATGAGGTACCGCCGGCCGACAGCCCGTTTGCCTTTCCGCGTGGTGCACGGGCCGGTACTTGCCTGCATGCCATGTTCGAGAACATCGACTTCGGCATGAGCGATGCGGAACTGCAGGCCCCGGTGGCCGAACAATTGCGCCGGCACGGCTTTGCCGAGCAATGGCAAGCAGCGGCCATGCAATTGCTGCGCCAGACGCTGGATGCCGAGCTTGACCCTGGCGTTCGCCTGTCCGCAGTAAGGCCGGGGCAACGGCTGGTGGAGATGGAATTCACCCTGCCGGTGCAGCAGCTGGATGTGGCCCGCCTGCGCGCGGTGCTGGCCGATCCCGCCTACGGCCTGGCCGAGCCCTTGCGCCAAGCGGCTGCCGGGCTGGATTTCTACACGGTGCATGGCTACCTCAAGGGTTTTATCGACCTGGTATTCGAAGCCAGCGGCCAGTTTTATCTGGCGGATTACAAGTCCAATCATCTGGGTAACCATGCAGAGGACTACGCCCCGGCAGCGCTGCTGCAGTCGGTTGCGCGTGAGCATTACTATTTGCAATACCTGATTTACTGCGTGGCCCTGCAGCGTTATTTCACCGCCCGTGGTCAGGATTTTGCCAGTCGCTTTGCCGGTGTGCGCTATCTCTATCTACGTGGCATGGGTCAGCCAGGCATGGGGGTGTGGCACGACCGCCCCTCGGCCGGTTTGCTGGCAGCGCTGGATGCTTTGCTGTGTTGAGGATGCTGGGCATTGCCTTGCCATTGGCATAGAGTAGACTGCTAAAGATCAGACCTGCCCGGCGTGGCAGGATTGCATAATGGCTGCGGGTCAGCCCAGGAGACAGGAATGTTTGAATCGGCAGAAATCGGCCATGCCATCGATAAGGACAGCTACCGCGAACAGGTACCGGTATTGCGTGAGGCGCTGCTGGATGTGCAGTACGACCTGAAAGAAAAGGCCGATTTTCCGGTGTTGATCCTGATCCACGGTTTTGACGGTGCTGGTCGTGGCGAAACCATGAACTTGATCAACGAGTGGCTGGACCCGCGCCTGATCGACACCGTGGCCTTTTCCACGGCCAACGACGAAGAACGCGCCCGGCCCTGGATGTGGCGCTATTGGCAGAAACTGCCGGCCAAGGGGCGTATCGGCATGTTTTTTGGCTCTTACTACTCGGATGCCCTGTTCGACCGGGTGTACGAGCAGATCGACCACGACGCCTTCGACCGTGAAATCTTCGACATCATGCGACTGGAACGCATGATCAGCCAGGATGGCGCGCTGATTCTCAAGTTCTGGTTCCACCTGACCAAGGACAAGCAGCGCAAGCGCCTGAAGGAGCTGGAAAAAGACCCGGCCACCCGCTGGCGCGTGACGGCCGACGACAAGGCCAATATGGAGCGCTACGACACCATACGCAAATATGGCGAGCACATGATCCGCCTGACCAACACGGCCTATGCGCCGTGGATCGTGGTGGATGGCGAGGATGCCAATTTCCGCAGCCTGACCGTGGGTCAGACCATCCTCAAGGCCATCCGCAACCGCATGAGCCAGAACGGCCATACGGCGGATGCCTCCGAAGCGCCGCCGCTGCTGGCACCGATCGACGACAAGGTGATTCTGGACACGCTGCAGCTGGACCAGAAAATGGACAAGGTCGAGTACAAGAAGCGGCTGGCGGAACTGCAAGGCAGGCTAAACAGCCTGACTCGGGACGAGCGCTTTCGCAATCACTCGCTGGTGCTGGCCTTTGAGGGCAATGATGCCGCTGGCAAAGGGGGCACCATCCGCCGCATTACCCAGGCACTGGATGCCCGTAGCTACCGGGTGATTCCGGTTGCCGCCCCCACGGAGGAAGAGCGTGCCAAGCCCTGGTTGTGGCGTTTTTGGCGCCAGGTACCGGGCAAGGGCGGCATCACCATCTTCGACCGCACCTGGTATGGCCGCGTGCTGGTGGAGCGGGTGGAAGGTTTTGCCCGCGAACCGGACTGGATGCGTGCCTATTATGAAATCAATGACTTCGAGCACCAGCTCAGTGAAAACGGTGCCATCGTGCTCAAGTTCTGGTTGGCCATCAGTAATGAAGAACAGATGGCCCGCTTCAAATTGCGCGAAGAAACCGGTTTCAAGCGCTTCAAGATTACCGAGGAAGACTGGCGCAACCGTGAAAAATGGGATGCCTACAAACTGGCGGTCAGCGACATGGTGGATCGCACCAGCACCAGCAAGGTGCCGTGGACGCTGGTGGAAGCCAACAACAAATATTACGCCCGCATCAAGGTGCTCAGCACCATCTGCGCCGCGCTGGAGGCCAGGCTTGGTGCGTAGTTTCCTGCTGCTGTGCAGCCTGCTGCTGTCCCCGGCGCAGGCCGCCGAGGTGAATTTGCGGGCAGGCGTGGTCGTGGACAATGCCGGTCCCTACAATTTCACGCCGGACAGCCCGATGGCTGGCATCTACCGCGAAGCGCTGGAGCAGATCGGCAAGCTCAGCGGCGTGCGTTTCGAGATCGAATACTATCCGGCGCTGCGTATCCAGCAGCTGTTTGAAATCGCAAGGCTGGATGTGGAGGTAGGGGTCAATCCCGCCTGGCGCAGTCTGTCGCCGGTGGGCGGTTTTTATACCCAGCCCATCGGTACGCTGGACTACCAGCTGTGCACCCGCGCCGGCAGTAGCCGTGCCGCGCGCACGCTGGAGGATATGCATGGTCAGACAATTGGCCTGCTGCAAGGGCAGCCCTTGGTGGCATTCGAGCCCGACCTGCAGCGTAATGGTGTGCGCTACGAACTGTCGCAGGGTGAAAACGAGGCGCTGGGCAAGTTGCGGCTGGGCCGCTTGCAGGCCGTGGTGCTGGAGCGGCGGCAGATTGAACGGCTTGGCATGCTGCCGGAAGAGTTGCGCTGCGAACCGGGTGGCATGATCAGCGTGCAAGCGGTGATGCTACGGGTTCACCCGCAATATCGCCACTGGGTGCCGGCCCTTAACCGGGCCATTAGCCAGTTACAAGCCAATGGCAAGCTCAAGGCCATTTTCCAAAAGCCGCGCGGATGAACCAGCCAGCCAGCGAACCATTGCTCCCATCCCAGCTGGCACAGCTGTTTTTGCGGCTGGATCCGTCACTGGATGACAATACCCTGGCTCTGGTGAGCGAACTGACAGCAGCCAACCAGTCCGGCCATGTCTGTCTGCCCATCGGCCACCGTCCGGAGCGGCGGAACCTGCAAGCCTCGCCCTTGCTGGGTGCGCCGGGCAGTTATGCCCCGCTCATCCTGGATGCGGCTGGCCGTCTGTACTTTGCCCATCACTGGTTTGACGAACAAAACCTGGCCCGCCGCCTGGTTCAGCTGGCCTCAGCCACTTTGCCACAGGATGCCACCAAGGTCGGGCAGGTGCTCGATACCTTATTTCCTGCCAGTCAAAACCTGCAGCCAGACCGGCAGAAACAGGCCGCGGCACTGGCAGCCCGGCAAAGGCTGCTGGTGGTATCTGGCGGACCGGGAACCGGCAAGACCACCACCGTGGTGCGCTTGCTGGCCATGCTGGCCACGCTGGCTGAACGCCCGCTGGTGATGGCCATGGCAGCGCCCACCGGCAAGGCTGCCGCACGTATGAGTGAGTCGGTTCGCAGCGCGCGTGACACACTGCCTGTGGCCGATACCGTCCGCAGCCAGCTGCCGCAGCAGGCACAAACCCTGCATCGCCTGCTGGGCCTGCGGCCTGGTGCGGCACAGGCCCGTTTCCATGCCGGCCAGCCCTTGCCACTGGATGTACTGGTGGTGGATGAGGCTTCGATGATAGATCTGGCCATGATGGCGCGTCTGCTCGAGGCCCTGCCGTCACAGGCCAGGCTGATTTTGCTGGGCGATCGCGACCAGTTGGCCTCGGTGGATGCCGGTGCGGTGCTGGGAGATCTGTGCAGCCAGCTGGCCTACCTGCCGGCAACACGGGCCTGGATGGAGCAGGCTGGTGCCGGTACGCTGCCGCCTGATGAAGGGCAAGTTGCTGCACTGGCCGATAGTGTTGTGTTACTAACGCACAGCCACCGCTTCCGTGCTGATTCCGGCATCGGTGCGCTGGCCGGCCTGGTCAACCGAGGTGCCGCTTTACCCGCTTTGCAGTTGCTACAGGCTGGCCAATATACAGATATCTCGCAGCTGCAGGAGCTGGCAGAGCATGCCTTGTGGCAGCAGTATCGGCCTTATCTGGATGCCATTGCGGCAGACAGGCCGCTGGATGAAGTGCAGGCTGCGTTTTCCCGCTTCATGCTGCTGGCAGCCGAGCGCAGTCAGGTGGCACAGGTGAACCTGTGCATGGAAACCCAGCTGGAACAGCAAGGACGCAAGCAGGCCGGGCGCGACTGGTATGCCGGCCGACCGGTGATGATTACTGCCAATGATTACGGTGTCGGCCTGTTCAACGGCGATATCGGTTTTGTGGTGGAACGTACCCAGGGCCTGCGGGTGGCTTTTCCTGCCGCAGATGGCAGCTGGCGCGAGTTTGCTCCCGGTCGTCTGCCACAGCATGAAACCGTGTTTGCCATGACCGTGCACAAAAGCCAGGGCTCGGAGTTTGATACCGTGTGGCTGCAATTGCCGGCCAGCCCCGCGCCGGTACTTAACCGGGCACTGGTTTACACCGCCATTACCCGCGCGCGCAGCCGCTTTGCCGTAGCAGGCAGCGATGCGGTCTGGACCCATGCCGTGCAGCTGGCGCCGGAGCGTCATTCCGGGCTGGCAGATTTGCTGGGTGCAGTGCGCAGGTGAATTTCTGCAACACTTCCAAATGGAATATCCGTTTTCAGCACGCAAGATGCTGAAAAAGTTGGGCAAAACCGGTTCTGCATCCTATGATGGCGCCTTCCCGCAATAGGCAGTCTGTTCGGAGTCATCATGCAAGTGGATGGAGTTCTGGGGTATCTGGCCAAGATCACCCGTTTCGATCGCAGCGCATTCACCCCGTTGTTTATCGCAGGCCAGCATATGGGCTGTGTCAACCAGGTCTGGCTGGCGCGTTTGCTGGAAAGCGAAGCCGATTTGTTCGGTTTGCAGCCCGAAGGACTCGTCTGCAAGGTGGCTGGTGACTATGCCGCCATCAGCATCCAGTTGAACCAGGCCGCACGGCGCTGGCAGGCTGCCGGCTGGCTCAATGGCTGGCGTAATGAAAACTTCACCGCCTTCCTGCCGGATTCCACCCCCCTGTTTGAACTGGAGCGCGCCGCTTTTCGTCCGCTGGGGCTAACCAGCCGGGCCGTGCATCTGAATGGCCTCACCCGCACCGCTGCCGGTGAGGTGAAAATGTGGGTGGGACGCCGCAGCCCGGACAAGGCGGTTGACCCCAACCGCATGGACAATCTGATGGGCGGCGGAATTGCCGCAGGCGAATCGATTGAACTGGCATTGGAGCGCGAAGGCTGGGAAGAAGCCGGCATTCCGGCAGATAGGCTGGAACTGCTGCCGCAAACCGGTTTGCTGCTGGCGGAAAGACCGGTACAACGTGGCCTGCATCGCGAATGGCTGCATGTCTACGACTTGTGGCTTTCCGGCAGCGAACAGCCCTGTAATCAGGATGGCGAAGTGGCCGAGCATGTTTGCCTGTCTCTGGCGGAGGTCGAAGATCTGCTGGTGGCTGAGCGTTTCATGATCGATGCTGCCCTGGTGGCGATTGACTGTCTGCTGCGGCTGGGTTACTGGGCTGGGCGTGAAAGCGAGATTGCCGCGGCAATAGCTGCGGTCCGTTTCCCGCTGAACCATTCCATCCACGTGCAGAGCTGACTGAATCCTTGTGGCAGATATGACCAGAAAGCCGGCATTGCCGGCTTTTTCTTTGGCGTTTTCCCGCGTGGCAGGGGTTTTCTGGCATCATGCAATCAAATGCACGCATGAATACGTAAAGTTGAGTAAACGGAGGCAAAATGTATCGATTGCGCCTGATTTCACCGGAATTCGGCGTTGATGACAGCGGGCCATGGCATACCACGCACGACCAGGCTCGCAAGGCAGCAAAGCTGATGTATCTGTTGTACAAGAAAGAAATCCGGGTAGAAATTCACCGGGTAGTGGATATCCGAACCCGCAAAATGGAAAAAGTTGAGGATCTGCAGTAAGGCTGTTGTCGTATCCTGTAAGAATCATTTCTTGATTCTGCCTTTGCCCTCTTGAAGTTGCTCCCGCACCTGACGCCTCCCACGGCAGTACCGACCCCATCTCGCTGTCAAAATGCAACTGTCTAAAAGTCATACTTAGTGTTTTTGGGAAATTTCACCAATACTCTCCAGAAGATGTTTGCTAGAAAAATACTAGCGTCCACGTATCTTTTGCAGGAAGGCCAGATTGCCTCTATCTGGTCTTCCCGATCGCAGAGCCCCGGGCTTTATGGGCACTACACACGGATGAATAAAAACAGACGGGGGCATTCCAACCCCTAGGCAGCGGGAAATTCATGCACTTATTTTTACGCGGGTTTATCGTGTGGTGTTGTCTGCTGGCCATTCCTGCCATGGCCGCTGCAGTGCTTGCGCCGCAGTCATTGTCATTGCAGGCCCAGCCACTGAATATTCCTGGCAACCTGAGCCTGACTGTGGAAGATGAGCAATGGCTGCAGTCGCGGCCAAGCTTGCGACTGGGTGTTGCCAGGGATTTGCCGCCCCTGGATATCAGCAGCTCGAGTGGCACATTTCAGGGTGTCAGTGCGGATGTTTTCGGCTATCTCACCCGCACACTCAAGCTGAAGCCGCAGGTGCTCCACTACGCCAGCCGTCAGCAAGCTCTGGAGGCGCTTGCCCGCGGGGAAATTGACCTGGTCAGTGCAGTTACGCCCTTCGAGTTGCAGCTTCACAAAATGCACCTGAGCAAACCTTATCTGCGCGATATGCCGATCATGGTGGGGTATGAGGAACCTAACCCGCACAAGGTACGCATTGGCATGCGGCCGCTATACCATTCCCCAACGCTTGTGCGGGAGATTTATCCCGAAGCGGACCTGGCCTATTTCGACTCGGTAGCCAAAGGATTGGCCGCACTGCAGGCACACCAGATCGACCTGTTCATGGGTGATGCCACCGGTGTCAACTATGAAGCCAACCAGAACCTGGTGGATGACTTGCGCATCATCCGGCGTGCACGCTGGGACAGCAATTGGTCGTTTGCCATGCCGGAGGGCCAAGGCCGGCTGCAAAGCGTGGTGGACAAGGTGTTGGGGCAATTGGGCGAGCAGCAACAGCAGCAGTTGATCCAGCGCTGGAGCGGTGGGGCCATGTTCTTGCAGCCTTACGCGTTTCCCATCGCCTTCACCGCAGAAGAGCGGGAGTGGCTGAAACAACATCCGGTCTTGCGGGTGGCCGCCAGTCATACGCTGGCACCGATTTCGTTTTTTGATGATCAGGGCGTATGGCGCGGGGCGACAGCCGAACTGCTGGATCTGATTGCGCCGCGTATCGGAGTGCGTCTGGAAGTAAAGAAATCCCATTCGCTGGAGAATACCCTGGAGTTGATGCTGCATAACCAGGCTGACCTGGCGATTGTGTCCGTCCATGGTAGTGGCAGCCGCAATAACTTGTTGCTGTCCGAGCCGGTAACGCCGCTTTCATACAATCTGGTGGTCCGGGTAAATACCGATGCCCCCAGAGATGTATCTGACCTGCGCAACAAGGTTATCGCAGTAAGCCGGGGGCTGATTGCCAGCCTGGATTGGGAGAAGGTTCTGCCGGGTGCCGTTTTCAAGGAAGTGAACAATCCGGTTTCTGCTTTTGACATGGTGGAAAACGGTAAGGCAGACATGGCGCTGGTGGCCACCATGAACAGCCGCTACTACCTGCCCTTGTTGTTCAATGGCAAATTGCGTGAGGTAAACATCACCGGTCTGCCCACCAATGTCTTGTCACTGGCCATGCAGACGGACGAGGTCATTCTGCGTTCCATCATCAACAAGGCCCTGTTCAGCATTGGCCCGGAAAATCTGGATAACCTGTTCAACGAACGCTGGCGTACCAATGTTGGTGCCAGCAATCAGAGCTGGTATGACTACAGCCTGGGACTGATCTATCTGGTCATCGCCGTGGCCAGTATTCTGCTGCTGGTTTCACTGGTATGGAATAACCGTTTACGCAAGCAGATTGCCAAGCGGCAGACTGCGGAAAAGGCCCTGAACGACCAGCTCAACTTCATGACCACGCTGATTGATGTCACGCCCTATCCCGTTTATGTGCTGGACCGGAAAGGCCAGTTGCTAAGCTGTAACGAACACTATCTGCAAGCGCTGGCCCTGACGCGGGAAGAGGCCATGAGCCATCGCGACAATATTGGCGGCCTTATCGATATTGACGACAAGACCCGCACCACGCTGGCACAGGATTATCAACTAGCGATCGAGTACGGAGTGCCGATCCAGCGTGACCGGGAGGTAATGCTTAACAGGCAGCATGTGTCGGCCTTTCACTGGATACAACCATTCCGGGATACCGAAGGGGTGATCCGTGGTGTCATCTGCGGCTGGATAGACATCAGCGAGCGTCGCCAGCTGATTGAAGAACTGCAAGCCGCCAAAGAGCAGGCGGACAAGGCCAGCCAGGCCAAAACCACCTTTCTTGCCACCATGAGCCATGAAATCCGTACGCCGATGAGCGCCGTGATCGGCATGCTGGAACTGGCCCTGCGTCAGGCCGACCATGGCGTGGTAGATCAGCGCTCGCTGCAGGTGGCTTATGATTCGGCGCAGGGCTTGCTGGGGCTGATCGGCGATATTCTGGACATTGTCCGCATCGAGTCCGGGCACCTGAGCCTGAATCCCGAGCCATGCAATCTGCTGGAGCAGGCCAACTCGGTGGTGCGCATCTTTGATGGTCTGGCACGGCAAAAGCAGCTGGGCCTGTTTCTGGATGTCGATCCGGCTACGCCGGTTCAGTGGCAGGTCATGCTCGATCCACTGCGCTTCAAGCAGATTCTGTCCAATCTGCTCAGCAATGCCATCAAATTTACCTCCCAGGGCAGCGTGACGGTACGAGTCCGCCAGAGCGTGCTGCCGGATCAGCAGCTGCTGGTGCAGATCCGGGTTACTGATACTGGTATCGGTATTTCCGAGGAAGATCAGCAGCGTCTGTTCCTGCCCTTCGGCCAGGCGCGCGGTGTGGCGCGCGATGTCCACAGCGGTACCGGGCTGGGACTGGTCATCAGCCGTACGCTGTGCGAAATGATGCAAGGATCGCTTACGCTTAGCAGCCGACCCTATGATGGAACCCGGCTGGATATCGAATTGCGCTTGCCGGTATCTGATCATCCCTATGTCGAACCGGTCGCTCCGGATGCCGGAGTCGCCCAATCGCAGGCCGACAAGCTCAGGCTGCGTATCCTGGTGGTGGACGACAATGCCGCAAACCGTCTGCTGCTATCCCAGCAGCTGCGCTACCTTGGGCATCAGACCGCGGTCGCACCGCATGGCAGGGAAGGGCTGATGATGTGGCAACAGGGTAGCTTCGACGTGATATTCACCGACTGCAACATGCCAGAGATGAACGGCTACCAGCTGGCGCAGGCAATTCGCCAGCAAGAGGAACAGGAACAGCGTTCGCCTGTTTTGTTGCTTGGCTTTACTGCCAATGCCCTGCCTGACGAAAAGGAACGCTGCCGCGCTGCCGGCATGGATGACTGCCTGTTCAAGCCCATCAGCCTCTCCGGTCTGCGTGCCTGTCTGCAGCAGCATATGCTCGGGCGCGACAATAAAGTGGCTGGGGATGGCAGCATCAGCTATAGCCTGGATGAATTGTCCTTTATGGAGGACGAGCAGCTGCAGCAGTTGCTGGAGCACCTGCTGCAGGGCCTGCGCGATGATATGGAGTCATTGCAGTCCCTGGTATTGCTGGGCAATGCCGCCGGTGTTGCGCGTGTGGCGCATCAGATAAAGGGTGCGGCCCGCATTATCAACGCCGGCCAGCTTATAAACAGCTGCCAGGCACTGGAGGATTATTGCCGTCAGCATGAGGACATCAGCGAGCAGCACCCGCTGGTTCAGGCACTTTGCACGGCAGTTTCCGAGCTGCAGACCGCGTTGATTCGCCTGATGGGCAGTCCACGGTTATCCTGAGCGGCTGCGCATGGCGGATGCCTGCGTGGTAAAACCCTGCGAAAATGGCTTACTTTCCAGTATTTCCCGGCTAGGCTGACAGGGTAAAACCACCCGGCAAATATCGGTAAATACTGGCATGCAAAATTGATCAT
Organism: Aquitalea sp.; assembly: GCF_030150775.1. Taxonomy (NCBI): domain Bacteria; kingdom Pseudomonadati; phylum Pseudomonadota; class Betaproteobacteria; order Neisseriales; family Chromobacteriaceae; genus Aquitalea; species Aquitalea sp. The sequence goes on along the minus strand of NZ_JASLFG010000013.1, from coordinate 152,010 downwards.
GTAGCGGCCATGCACAGCGCGCTGTCATCGCCGCTACAATTCATCTTGACGCATCAAGGCCGGGAAGAGGCCAGCCGACCGGGCTGTGATGCCGGACCCAGCCCTGCCACTTCGCGGTGCTGTCATATACAACTATTGGAAGGATTGTTCACATGCAAGGCAAACAAGACATTATTGATCTGCTCAATACCCTGCTGGCAGGGGAGTTGACTGCCGTCGATCAGTACCTGCTGCATGGAGAGATGTATGCCGACATGGGCTTGCAGAAGCTGGCTGAGAAAGCACTGCACGAATCCGCCCACGAGCGCGAACATGCCCAGGCCATCATCCAGCGTATTCTCTTTCTGGAAGGCAAGCCGGATCTGAGCAAGCGTGAAGCCCTGCAAATCGGCAGTACTGTGCCAGAAATGCTCAAGTCCGACCTGGCGGTGGAGTACAAGGTAACGCGCGAACTGAAAAAAGCCATTGCCCAGTGCGAGCAGGCCGAAGACTATGTCAGCCGAGAAATGCTGGTGGTCCAGCTGGATGATACCGAAATGGATCATGCCTATTTCCTGGAAAAACAGCTGCGACTGATCGAGCTGACCGGCCTCCCCAACTACCTGCAAAGCCAGATGGCGTAAGGAATATCCATGAAAGCAGACAAAACCGTCATCAAACTGCTCAACCATGTGCTGCGTAACGAGTTGACCGCCATCAACCAGTATTTCCTGCATGCGCGCATGTTCCGTAACTGGGGCTTGGAGCGGCTCAACGACTATCAGTACAAGCAGTCGATCCGGGTGATGAAAGAAGCCGACGAGCTGATAGAACGCATTCTGTTTCTGGAAGGGCTGCCCAATCTGCAGGATCTGGGCAAGCTGCACATCGGTGAAACCGTGGAAGAATGCCTGCGCAGTGATTTACGCTACGAAGAAGAAGTACAGCGCCCGCAACTGGTGGATGGCATTGCCCATTGTGAACAGAAGCAGGATTACGTCAGCCGCGAACTGCTACAGGAACTGCTGGAACACTGCGAAGAAACCATAGACTGGCTAGAGACTCAGCTTAGCCTGATCAAGGATGTCAGCCTGGCCAACTATCTGCAAAGCCAGATTCAGTCCTGATACGGCGCACGAATGCGCTGACAGGGTTTTGTTGCACATATCAGGGCTTGCGTCCAATCGGTAGAATAACCGCATGAGCAAGCCCCTCCCTCCTTCCCAAGTATCAAACCATCCACTGGCAGGCCTGCAGCCAGTCCTTCTGCGTCAACTTTCGATTACCCACCCATGGTGGTTTGTATGCCTGGGCACTGGAGAGGGACGGCCATGCAGTCAAGGTGCATGTCAGTGGGCAGCTCATGTTGATCTGCAGCAATTGCGCCACCGTCGACTACTGGGCTATGCCGGAACAAGGGCTTGCTTCTATGGCTGCATTTTTGCCTACATTACCGGCTATGGCATCTCGCCACCGTTGTATGGCCTACTATTCGGCATAGCGATGATCGACATCATGCTGACCAATCAAATCAACGCGCGATTGCTCAGTCGGATTGGCAGCGACCGGCTGATGTTGCAAGGAGCCATGGTGGCCGCCGTAGCCGTGCTGGCCATTGATGCGAAAACCGGCCGGGGAGCATTGCCTGGCCTGGTTATTCCGCTTTTTCTGATCATTTCTTCAACAGGCTTTATTGTGGCCAATGCGATTGCCGGTGCACTGGGTATTTACCCTGAGCAGGCTGGTACTGTGTCCGTACTGACTGGCTCTATCCAGTATGGTGCTGGAACCATTGGATCGGCGCTGGTGGGCATCTGTGCTGATCAAACACATGGCCAATGGGAGCCATCATCGCGACTTGCACAATCGTTAGCATGCAGTGCGCCCGCTCTGTGACCAGACTGGTTGTTATCAATAGCACCGCCGGTAAGGCGGATGCACTCCTGCGCGCTTGGATCTGCGCGACTTCATGCATTCAGCAATTGATGCAGTACATAAGGCAATACCCCGCCATGCAGGCAGTAGTCGACTTCGGTCGGCGTATCAACACGTAATTGCAAGCTACAGACCCGGTGGCGACCATCAGGGTAGTCGATATGCAGTTGCACCGGCTGTGCAGGGGTCAGCTGATCCTCCAGCCCTTCAAGCGTGAATAATTCACGGCCAGTCAGACCGAGGGAGCTGATGCTGTCGTCTTCCCGAAATTGCAGTGGCAAGACGCCCATGCCAACCAGATTGGCGCGGTGAATGCGTTCGAAGCTTTCGGCAATGACAGCACGTACTCCCAGCAGGGCGGTGCCTTTGGCTGCCCAGTCACGGCTTGATCCGCTGCCGTATTCCTTGCCGGCAATCACCAGCAGTGGCACGCCTTCTGTCTGATAGCGTTGGGCCACGTCGTAAATGAAACCTTGTATGCCATCAGGCTGATGCAGGGTATAGCCACCGGTGATCGGCCTGCCGTCTGCATCTGGGGGTAACATCAGGTTGAGAATCCGGATATTGGCAAAGGTGCCGCGCACCATGACTTCGTGGTTGCCCCGACGCGATCCGTAGCTGTTGAACAAGCGGGGCGTGATACCCAGTTGTTGCAGATAGCCTCCCGCACAGGAGTCAGGAGCAATGCTGCCGGCTGGGCTGATGTGATCGGTGGTGACTGAGTCGCCCAGCAGCGCCAGGGCTCTGGCTTGCCGTATCGGTGGCAAGGGTGGAAGGCGGTGTAGCGTGACATCATCCAGAAATGGAGGGCGGACAATATAACTGGAGCGTGGCCAGTTATATGTCTGCTGTGTCTCAAGCGGCAGGTCCTGCCATAAGGGGTCATCCGCTATCTGGTACAGGCGTGGGTAGCTGGTCGGATTTTCCGCCGCGTGAACGGCCCGGTCTATTTCCTGCGGACTTGGCCACAGCATGGACAGATAGACTGCATTGCCCTGTTTATCCTGACCGAGTGGCTCACGAGTCAGATCTATGTCTATCCGCCCGGCCAGCGCAAAGGCCACGACCAACGGTGGGCTCATCAGGAAGTTGGCGCGTAGTGCCGGATGAATGCGCGCTTCAAAATTGCGATTGCCGGACAGGACGGAAGCGCAGATGAGATCACCCTCGGCAATTTGTTGCTCCAAGGCCAGATCCAGCGGTCCCGAATTGCCAATGCAGGTGGTGCAGCCATAGGCGACCAGGCGAAAGCCAAGCTGTGCCAGTGGCTCCAGCAGCCCTGCACCTTGCAGGTAGTCGCGCACCACTTGCGAACCGGGGGCCAGCGAGGTTTTGATATGGGATGGCACCGCCAGTCCCAATGCCACCGCCTTGCGGGCCAGCAAACCCGCAGTCAGCATGCTGCCCGGATGCGAAGTGTTGGTACAGGAGGTAATGGCGGCAATCACGATGTCGCCATGAGTCAGTTGCTTGTCTGCCGCCGATCCGGCTGGCCGGACCGGGGCTGCAGCGCCCTTGCCGAAGCCGCCACGCTCGGTGGGTGCGGACAGGGTGGTGATGAAACTTTGCTTCAACGCGTCCAGTGGAATGCGATCCTGCGGCCGGCGCGGGCCGGCCACGCAGGGCTTGATGTCTGCCAGGTTTACATTGATGACGCGACTGTAGTCGATCTCTCCCAGTCGTGGCATGCCAAACATTTGCTGCGCCTGGAAGTAGGCCTGAAACGCGGCCACCTGTTCGCCATCCCGGCCCGTGGCCGTCAGGTAGGCCACCGTCTGGTGGTCGGGAGGAAAATAAGCCACGGTGGCTCCGTATTCCGGAGCCATGTTGGCAATGGTGGCGCGGTCCGGAACGGTGAGCCGGGCGGCCCCGTTGCCAAAGAATTCGACAAAATCCCCCACCACATCTGACTTGCGCAGCAATTCGGTCAGGGTGAGGACAACATCGGTGGCGGTAACTCCCGTGGACAAGTGCCCGTGCAGGTGTACGCCAAGCACATCCGGCTGCAGCAGGAATACCGGCAAACCCAGCATGGCTGATTCCGCCTCAATGCCGCCCACTCCCCAGCCCAGCACACCCAGGCCATTGATCATGGTGGTATGCGAATCGGTCCCAACCAGGGTGTCGGGACAGTAGATTTTGCCTTGTCGGGTCAGGCCGGGTGCCAGGTACTCCAGATTGACCTGGTGGACAATGCCCTGCCCCGGCGGGGTGACGTGCAGATTGGCAAAAGCGTGCTGGCCCCATTTGATGAAACGGTAGCGCTCGGCATTGCGTTCGTATTCCAGTTGCAGATTGCGCTGCAAGGCATCGGGCTCACGGAAAAAGTCCACCTGCACCGAGTGATCCACTACCAGATGCACCGGAGTTTTCGGTGTGATCAGCGCCGGGTCCCGGCCCAGACGAATGGTGGCATCGCGCATGGCGGCCAGATCGCATAGCAGGGGCACACCGGTGAAGTCCTGCAGCAGAATGCGCGCCACCACAAAGGGAATTTCCGTCTCGCGTGGTGCTTGTGGCTGCCAGCTGGCGAGCTGGCGCAAATGGGCCTCGCTGACATATTGGCCACCCACATGCCGCAGCAGAGACTCCAGCATGATGCGCAAGGAAACCGGTAGTCTGGAGATGGCACCGAAGCCCTGCTGTTCCAGCAAGGGCAGTGCGTAATACAAACCGATCTGCCCGTTGCCAAAGGAGAATTCACGTAAATAACTGGCGCTGCGCATGGTGTGGCCTCCTGCAGATGGGGCTTGCCGTTCCGAACATGGAAAACAATCTTGGCAACGGCAGTGCGGATGTACTGTGCGCAAGCGCACATTCGGCACGATAGTGTTACCAAGCACTTACACCATATTGCCAGGCTGCACCCAGCTATCGAATTGGGCCTCACTGATGCTGGCCAGTTCCAGCGCTGCCTGCTTCAGCGTACAGCCGGTCTGTTGTGCGTGGCGGGCAATACGGGCCGCCTGGTCATAGCCGATGTGAGGGCTGAGGGCGGTGACCAGCATCAGTGAGCGCTCCAGCAACTGGGCGATGCGTTCGCGGTCGGGCTGCATGCCGGCAATGCAGTGTTCACCCAGGCTGTCCATGCCATCACTCAACAGACGCAGGCTTTGCAGAAAATTGTAGGCAATCAGTGGCTTGAAGACATTGAGTTCAAAATTTCCCGAAGCGGCACCGATAGACAGCGCCACATCGTTGCCCATCACCTGGCAGCACAGCATGGTGACAGCCTCGCACTGGGTGGGGTTTACCTTGCCCGGCATGATGGAGCTGCCGGCTTCATTGGCCGGCAGGATCAGCTCCCCCAGCCCGCAGCGCGGGCCGGAAGCCAGCCAGCGGATATCGTTGGCGATTTTCATCAGCGTCGTGGCCAACATTTTCATCGCACCATGCGTCATCACCATGGCATCGTGTCCAGCCAGTGCGGCAAACTTGTTGTCTGCGCTGCAAAGTGGCAGGCCGGTTTGCGCTGCCAGGATGGCAGCCACCCGGTCACCAAACTGAGGATGTGTGTTCAGACCGGTTCCTACCGCAGTCCCGCCGATTGCCAGTTGGCACAATGCGGGCAGGCTGCCCTGCAAGGCTTGTTCGGCATGGTGTAACTGGGCGACCCAGCCTGATATCTCCTGGCCCAGCGTCAGGGGGGTGGCATCTTGCAGGTGGGTACGGCCAATTTTGATCACCCCGGCAAAGGCCTGCGATTTGGCAAGCAGCTGTTGTTGCAGCCTGCCCAGTGCCGGCAGCAGTTGGTGGCGGATGCCTTGTGCCGCGGCCAGATGCATGGCGGTGGGGAAGACATCGTTGGAGGACTGCCCCATATTGATTTCATCATGTGGGTGCAATAGCGCCTGCTGGCCAGGATGGCCACCAAGCAAAACGCTTGCCCGGTTGGCCAGCACTTCATTCATGTTCATATGGCTTTGCGTGCCCGAGCCGGTTTGCCAGACTGACAGCGGAAACTGCCGCTCATGCTGGCCAGCGGCTATTTCATCACAGGCCTGCACAATGGCCTCTCCCTTGGTGGCATCCAGCAAGCCCAGCTCCATATTTGCCTGGGCCGCCGCCCGCTTGACGCTGGCTAGCGCGTGGATCAGTGCTAGCGGCATCGGCTCGTTTGAAATGGCGAAATGTTGCAGTGCACGCTGGGTCTCGGCTCCCCACAGTGCATCGTCCGCTACGGCGATGCTGCCAAAACTGTCGCTTTCCATGCGTTGGGACGTGATCATCAAGCGGACTCCATCCGGGTTGGTTGACGGCAGGTGTGCTCACCATGCCCGTTCATCATGCAAAATGCCCATCAACTCGAAGCGAATTGACAGGCAACACATCAACGCCAGGCTGCTGCCGCAAGGCAGTCCAAGGTGTTTCGGGGGGAAGGCCCTGCCGTAAAGGAAGGCTTGCCTGCTGGTCCGCTGCGGCTATTCAGGACTTGGCTTGGTCCGTGGTCTTGTCCTGCATGCTTCCGGGTGTCTTGTCTGCCGGGTCCTTTACGGCGTCCTTGGTCGCTCCAACGTTATTGCCCTTCTGGCTGAAGACCGGGCCGGTGCTGGTGATGCCGGCATTTGCCTTGCTGTTGCTGTCTTCCGGTTTTGCGGTGTCATGCTTTTCAGTGATTGCAGTCATTGCGTTTACCTCTGGTCTTGCTGATTGCGTCGGGTGGATTCACTCGACATCAATCACACGATGCGCGCTGCTCCCCGCCGCGTCTGTGCGTTAACCGGCATAGTGCAATTTAATTTCCGAGGGTGGACTGGCGGCCAGCCTGTTCAGGCGATGACGGAAATCTTGTCGATGACATCGCGCACGCCGGGCATGCCGGCAGCAGCATGGTTGGCCAAGGCGCGCTCGGACCAGCTATGGACGCTGCCGGAGAGAATCACGTCCGGGCCATCAATGTTGACGGTAATGCTGTTGATGTCGCTTATGGCCCGGCGTTTGAGTGCCGCTTCCACTTCTTCCTTGATGGCGTGGCTGACCAGCTTGCTGCGCAGCGTGATCTGGTTGCTGATACCGGTAACACCAGAGAGATGGCGTAGCAGACTGATGGCCGTCTTGCGCTGGAAGTCCCACTCGACATCGCCTGTCAAGGTGATCCAGCCGTGCTCGACCATGACTTTGATATTGTGGTCTTTGAGCACGGGTATCATTTGCAAGGCGTTGGCTGCTGCGGCCGAAATCTCACTATCACCACGCTGTTCCTGCCAGGGCAGGGCCACTGTTAATTCGATAGCAAGGGCCTGCACGCCACCGACCCGCAAGGCGGCCCGTTCTGCTGCCCACTTTTGCGTAAAGTCGGCCACCTGCCCGCTGAGAGTGATGACGCCGTCCTTGGCCTGCACGCCGATATGGCTGGCATAGATCTGCGGATCCCATGCCAACTCTGCCATGACATCTGACTGCAGTGTGGTATCGGTTTTTAGCATGATGCGACTCCTTGTAGTCTGGATCGCCATGATCTGTCACCACTGGCACGGCGTCTGTCTGTTGGGACACACAACGATGACCAGACCGCAATGCATACAGGTACACCGCATTTGTTCTCAGTGTACATACACCAGCAAATTTATGGTTTATGTTAATAGAGATTGAATCAATTGATTTAATATTGGGAGGTGATACATGGTCGAAGTATGCCCAGCCAATGGTCTGCTCTCAGCCTTGCCGGAGGCAGATTGGTTGCAAATCAGGCCCTTTCTCGAACAGGTGGAATTGCCGCTGGGCAAGACGCTTTACGAGTCAGGACACAAACTCAGCCACGTCTATTTTCCCGTGACGGCCATCGTATCGTTGCTGTACGTCATGGAGAACGGCGACTCTGCCGAGATTGCAGTGGTTGGCAATGAAGGCATTGTCGGCATCGCCCTGTTCATGGGAGGGGAGTCCACCCCAAGCCGGGGAGTAGTCCAAAGTGGTGGCTACGGTTACCGCCTGCCGGCACACGTGATCAAGCAGGCGTTCGAGCGTTCGCTACCGTTCATGCATCTGTTGTTGCGTTACACCCAGGCGCTGATTACCCAGATGTCACAGACAGCGGTATGCAACAGGCATCACTCGCTGGATCAGCAGCTATGTCGCTGGCTGTTGCTCAGCCTGGATCGGTTGCAAGGCAGCGAGCTGTGCATGACGCAGGAGCTGATTGCCAACATGCTGGGCGTGCGGCGCGAAGGGGTGACCAATGCAGCATTGAATTTGCAGCGTGAGGGCATTATCAGCTATGCCCGCGGGCACATTCGGGTACTGGACCGTCCGGCACTGGAAGCGCGCACCTGTGAGTGCTATGCCGTGGTGAAAAAGGAGTATCAGCGGCTGTTGCCGCCTTTCCGGGCGAAGTGAACAGGTCCCGAGTCCTTGCGAAGCCCGGAACAGGATGAACCGGGCGGCGTATTGTGAAGCGATTACGGCGTGGTGCCGGCTGCTTTCCTTTTGCTCTCCTCAGTGACAGTCTGGTCGGACAATGCGGTGTGCAAAATGCCGAAGTGCTGCTCTGTCAGAGAGCGCAGGTTTTCATGGTTTTTTGACAGGTCGTTGCACAGCTCGTTGGAGCAGTGCATCAGTTTGCTGGATGCATGACTGGCTATGTGGTTGATCTTGCTGATTGCGTCCCCCGGTGTGGTGGCAGCCATCAGTTCTTTTACCGACAAGGCGCAAGTATCCAGCCCTGCCTGGCCCAATGCCAGGTTGAAATGGACGATTTTTTCAGCGCAATCCAGAGACAGTGCCATGAGCTTGATGCCCAGTCGCAAAATCGGCTGGCTTTGTGCTGACAACTCCTGATGTGCAGTATTCATGTTTGCTCTCCGCGACAAGTCATGTGTAAGGGCCGGAAAGGAAGACTGACCTCCTGCCGGGCCGTTCAAACCGGGTCGTACTTCTATCCGGACGCATCAACCGCAACCGCTAAAGCCGGCTGGCCAGACGGAAAAGTGTCTCCGCCAGCGGCATCTTCCGATAGCCGCCATACTTCCGTATGTGCGTTGGCAAACATAGTCGCTACTCGCCACAGGCCATGTATGCCGTGTTACGTCGCTAAGCGCGTTAACACACAGTCAAGGCTTGCTGTAATGGAGCAGGGTGGCAGTGGCACTCTATATCGGGCTGCCTGATGACTACCGGGTGGGGAGTGGATATATGAAGCAGCCGCACAATTGCATTCTGCAGCGTTTGCCGTCAGCCGATCGCCATCAACTGCTGGCGCGATGCGAACAAACAGCTTTGCCGCTGGCTGCCCGCCTGGACGGCCCCGGACAAGGTGGCCATCAGGTTTACTTCCCCCTGTCCGGGCTGGTGGTGCTGCAGTCAGGCAGCGGCAATCATATTGTTTCGGCCGGCATGCTTGGCAATGAGGGTATGCTGGGGGCTGGCTTGGTGCTGGGGCTGGCCCGGTCGCCCTTGCAGGCCACGGTACTGGAAGCCGGACAGGCCCTGCGAGTTGATTATCTTGGTTTCTGGCATGCATTGCGGCATAGCCAATCCTTGACACGGCTGAGTCGGCATTATTTTTATTCCACCCATGAACAACTCGCCCTGTCTGCAGCGTGTGCCCATTTTCATGACATCATTCCACGGCTGGCGTGCTGGTTGCTGATGGCTCACGACCGCCTGCAACTTGATGAAATGCATTTCACCCAGCAGGATATGGCCGGCATTCTTGGCGTACGACGCGTCGGCATTACCCGCGCAGCAGGCTGGCTGCAAGGCCAGGGGCTGATTTGCTATCACCGTGGAGCGATCAGCATCCTGGATCGGCCAGGTTTACAACAGACGGCATGCAGCTGTTATGTATTGTTTGCTCGCAATCATGCACTGCTGGTTTGTCACCCCTGAACCGACTTTCCGGCCTGGATGCGGTGGCGGATAGGGCGGTGGTGGTCAAACTGCTTGGGCCGGCAGATGGACCATCCTGATGTTGCAGTGCAGTAAATTCTTGTAGTCAGCGCAATAGCATGTAGGGTACAAGTCACAGTCTGGCATCATCTTGTCCGGGACTGTCTGGCGTGCAGAGCACTGCACAGAAAAGCGTGATGAAAAATACTCCTCCTGATATGCACAAACATGCGGAATCAGCACGCTCGGATCATGCCGGTTTGCCGTCAGCCATTGTTGGCATTGGTTGCTCTGCCGGTGGGCTGGAAGCGCTGGAGGCATTTGTGGCGGGCATTACACCAGGCCTTGGCGTGTCGCTGGTGATTGTCCAGCATCTGGCACCCGACTTCGCCAGTATCCTGCCGGAATTGCTGGCCAGCCATACCCGGCTGGCTGTGCATGAGGCCCGGCACGGTACGCCGATTCTGCCCGATTGTATTTATGTGATTCCACCCAACAAGACTTTAAGCTTTGATCGTGGCTGCCTGTATCTTTCCACACCTCCTGCGGGGCTGCGCTTACCCGTCGATCACCTGTTTCACACGCTGGCCCATGGGCTGGGAAAGCGTAGCATCGGTGTCATCCTGTCCGGCATGGGGGAGGATGGCATGCTGGGTGTGCAGGAAATGAAGGCCTGTGGGGGGCGGACGTATGCGCAGGACCCGCTGACCGCACGTGCGGACAGTATGCCGCGCAGTGCAATAGAACGTGGTGTGATCGATTTCATTGCCAGCCCGGAACGTCTGGCAAGACTTGTGCTTGAGCAATGTACACAGCAGGAGGATGAGCGCCAGTCAGCAGCGCTGGCCGAGCCTGCCCAGCAAGAGGCCATGCGGGAAATCATTGCCTTGCTGCAACAACATACGGGCAATGACTTTTCGCATTACAAGCCCAATACCCTGAATCGCCGCATCGAGCGGCGCATGGCGCTGCTGCGACTGGACAGCATGCAAGCCTATGCCGAACATTTCCGCAGCAATCTGCAAGAGCGCGACTGGTTGCTCAAGGAATTGCTGATTGGCGTCACCCGGTTTTTCCGCGACACCGCCATGTGGGACTACTTGCGTGACATTGCCATGCCGGCGCTGTTTGCACAGTATCCGGCAGGCAAGGCATTACGCGCCTGGGTGCCTGCCTGCTCCAGTGGAGAGGAGGCCTATTCACTGGCCATCCTGTTTCGTGAGTCGCTGCTGTTGCATCAGCCCGCCGGACAATTCAGCCTGAAAATCTATGCCACGGATCTGGATGGCGACGCCATCCAGCATGCACGGCGTGGCGTCTACTCGTGCAGCATTGCACCAGAAGTGGGGGAGGCGCGGCTGGAGCAGTATTTTGTGTACGAGGAAGATCAGTTCCGGGTGAGCAAGGATATCCGCGACATGGTGGTATTTGCCACACAGAACATCATTTCGGATCCGCCGTTTACCCGGCTGGACATCCTGTCATGTCGCAATCTGATGATTTATCTGGACTCCGTATTACAGGAAAAACTGCTTCCCCTGTTTCATTACGCACTCTGTAGCGGTGGAATTCTGGTGCTGGGCAGTGCGGAAACCATCGGCCGGTTTTCTACCCTGTTTGTACCGCTCGACAAGAAAAACCGTATCTTTTCCCGTGGAAACGAAGCAAGCAGCAGTCGCGCCCTGGAAATAGCACTGCGAACAGAGACGCGCTTGTTGCCGCAGATTGAAGAAACAATGCCAGATTATCGAAAAAGCCTTGAGTACCAGACTGATCAACTCATTCAGCAAAATTATGCGCCAGCAGGGGTATTGATAAATAACGACGGGGATATTCTCTATATCAGCGGCCGGGTGGGGAAATATCTGGAGCCGGCAGCCGGCAAGGTCAATGTGAACATCCATGCCATGGCACGCGAAGGTTTGGCTAGCGCACTGCATTCGGCGATCCAGCAAGTGCTGTCCGGAGAGGAAAGGGTGCAACTGAATGATTTACAGGTTGATGTCTTTGGAACGCCACAGCGCTTTCATCTAACCGTTCAGCACATTCGGCAGCCTGCGGAGCTGCAGGGCCGACTGCTGGTGGTGTTTACCGAGGCACCACCACCCAAGGCCCGATCACGGCGCCGCATTCCTGCCAGCGAGCGTGAGCTGATGCTGGAGGATGAACTGGAACAAAGCCGCAAGCTGCTGCGCTCGATGCAGGAAGACATGCAGATTGCCCTGGAAGAAATGAATTCCGGCAATGAAGAGCTGCAGGCCACCAACGAGGAACTGACGACTTCGCGCGAAGAGCTGCAATCGTTGAACGAAGAGCTGCAAACCATCAACGTCGAACTGCAGGCCAAGCTGGACGACCTGACCTGGGAACGCAATGACATGAACAACCTGCTGAACAGCACGGAGATTGCCACCGTATTCCTGGATGGTGACATGCGCTTGCGGCGTTTTACCCGCCATGCCACCACCCTGTTCAAGCTCATTCCCGGCGATATCGGCCGACCTTTGTCCGACATCCGCAGCGAACTGGAATATCCTCAGCTGCTTAACGATGCGACCAAGGTGTTGCAAACCCTTGTCTTTGAAGAAAAACGCGTACATAGCCACAACGGAAGGTGGTACCGCGTACGCATCATGCCTTACAGACGGCTGGACAACGTTATTGACGGTATCGTGATCACTTTCATCGACACGACGGAGATTGCCAGCCTGGAAGCGCGGCTGCAACAGCATATGGAGTAAGGCTGATGGTCAAGTCCCATGCAAGACGAAATGCTGCTAGCTTGCGCCAGCGTGCCGAGCAAAGGCTCAAAGCCATGCCGGTGCATTTGCCAGGGATGCCTGACCCACACCGTATGCTCCATGAGCTGCAAGTGCATCAGATTGAACTGGAAATGCAAAATGAAGAACTGAAGCTTTCCAATGAAGCACTGCGGCTGGCTTCCTGCGTTTTCAGTCACAGCCACGAAGGCATTGTCATTACCGATGGTGCCATGCGCATTGTCGACATCAATTCCGCATTTACAACGATTACCGGTTTTTCTGCGCAGGACAGCATTGGCCAGACGCCGGCCATGCTGGTGTGCAAAGGAGAAGACGGCCTGCAACTCAGGGTTGTGCTGCGTGCACTGTACCGCTATGGCAGCTGGTGCGGGGAGTTGAACTGCCTGAGGCGCGATGGGACCTCTTATCCAGTACGCCTGTTTCTGGCCTTGTTGCGTGGGCCAGCAGGTGCAGGGCGGGTGGAGCGGCACTATCTCGGCTTTTTTTCCGATATCAGTCAGATACGGTTGCACGAAGACGAACTGAATCGTATGGCCAACTACGATTTGCTCACCAGCCTGCCTAACCGACGATTGCTGACCGAGTGGCTGAATCTGGCCATCCATCGGGCGCAACGCACCGGCAAGCGCCTGGCCTTGTGTTATCTGGATCTGGATGGCTTCAAGGCGGTCAACGACAATCTCGGACACGAGGCCGGAGACCAATTGTTAGTGGATATAGCCGACCGTTTGCGGCTGGCCCTGCGCGTCAACGATATCATCGCCCGGCTTGGCGGCGATGAGTTCGTGTTGCTGCTGACCGATCTGGCTGATGACGAGGAGTACCGGCAGGTGCTGGATCGCGTGCTGGAAACCGTGGCCACACCACTGCTGCTCGCAGGCAGTCTGGTCCAGGTTTCGGCCAGCATCGGCGTCACGGTTTATCCGCATGATGGCGCTGACACTGACACCCTGTTGCGCCATGCCGATCAAGCCATGTATCTGGCCAAACAGTCCGGTAAAAACCGCTACCATTATTACGACTTGGCCCAGGACAAGCTGATGCGTGAATACCACGATCAGCTATCGCGGCTGACCAATGCGCTGGAGCAAGGAGAACTGCTGCTGGTCTATCAGCCCAAGGTCGATCTGCGCGATGGCAAGGTGATCGGACTGGAGGCCTTGTTGCGTTGGCAGCATCCCGAGCTGGGTTTGCTGCTGCCGGAAAGTTTCCTGAAAGTGCTGGAAGGCAGCATGACCGAGCTGGGGCTGGGCAACTGGGTGGCCAACCAGGTATTGCAGCAAATGGAAAGCTGGCGGCAACAAGGCTGGGTGCTGGATGTCAGCATCAACATCAGCGCCAGCCAGTTGCAGCAGCCGGATTTTGCCGACAACTTGCTGCAGCAGTTGGCGCAGTTTCCACAACTGTTACCGGCACAGCTCGGGCTGGAGTTGTTGGAGACTGCGGCCCTGGAGAACATCGTTCAGTCGATTCAGACACTGCTGATCTGTCGCGCGCATGGCATCAGTTTTGCACTGGATGATTTTGGAACCGGCTACTCCTCACTAGCCTACTTCCGCAATCTGCCCGTCGACATGCTCAAGATCGACCAGAGTTTTGTCAGCAACATGCTCAATAGCCCGGAAGATCGCAATATCGTCGACAGCATCATACGACTGGCCCGCGCCTTCAACCGCGAAGTCATCGCCGAAGGCGTAGAAAGCCTGGCACATGGTGCCATGCTGTTGCAGCTGGGCTGCCATTACTGCCAGGGCTACGCCATTGCCCGCCCTATGCCGGCAGCATCCATCATTGCTTGGATGCAACGCTGGGAGCACGAGCGGGCATGGGAACACCTGCCCTCACTCGCCTCTACCTCATAACTGTCCGGCCCGGAATTCCGCCAGCCGCTATGTATGCTGCTGCACCGACGACAGATACAGCCTGAGGGATGATGTGTCATGGGCTTGGCATGGACATACAGCGTCATTTGTCATGATTTTTCTTTGCTGTTTTGGCGAAGCAAGGGTCATCCCGAGTACCTGCCTTGCTCCCGTTGCCGACGCCTTGCCTGCATCGGAATGTCTGCAAAGCGGGGTTGTTGACAGAAAGAATGGTGTCATCATGACTGAAAAGGAAATTCTGGCACGAATCGTGAGCATGAACGGCAGCCGCGACGGTGCCATTCTTGCGGGGTTCTGGTTACTGATGGGGTCTCGTCATGATATCCGTCTGTTTACCCTTGGCGACCTGCGCATGCTGTCCGGAGATAGCCGCTCCTTGTTTCATGCCATTAACCAAGCCTACAGCAGCCAACGTTTTACTGCATTGAGCCCGGCAATGGCAACCAGACTGATGAGTATTCTGGTCGATTATGAGCATGAACACGCCAGAAAAAAACCGTTTGTGGACGCGACTGTTTCTGGGCTGGATACAGGGTAATGCATCGGCATCCGGCAGTGCTTCATCCACGGCTTGCGGGTAGATCAAGCTTGCTGTCGGTTGTTTTTTCGCTGCTGTCTACTCTGAGTGATGCGGCCTATCAACTAGCATAATTGCGTAACTAGGGTATGGATATGAGTATCATCGTTCCCCCCAGTCTGAAGGTGTCACAACCCGTCTGGCGATTCACGCGCTGTGCAGCAGGCTGACATGGATAGTTGAATCGCTCCGCCTTTTTAGATGGCATCCCCACCCGCAGGAACAGTCGCAGTGACCCAGCTTAGCCATCATCTGTTTCGGCCGAACTGCGGCAGACCTGGTTAGTGCATGACCTAATGGTTGGTTGCCACCACCTGTCCGCGCGGTGGAGAGCCCCGGCCCGTTTGTTTTTGCACTATCAGTTGGCCTGCATTCTGACGTAAGCCTGTGGGCTCATCCCCAGTGTTTTACGAAACAGGGCAGTGAACGCCGAGGGGCTACCGTAGCCCAGGTCCAGAGCCACCGTTGTGACGCTTTGCCCTGCTTCAAGCCGGGCAATGGCGGCAAGCAAGCATGCCTGTTGCCGCCATTGCATAAAACTGATGCCGGTTTCTTTCCTGAAAAAGCGGGTAAAGGTGCTACGGCTCATGGCCATGCGTTTGGCCATGTCATCGGTATCCATCTGCAGCGTCGGGGCGGCAAGCAATGTCCTGCACAGGTCGGCAAGGTCTTCATTCATTGGCAGCGGTGCATGCAAGGGCAAGACGGTGGCCATTGGGATTTCGGCCAGTAGCAAGTTCATCAGATGATGGCTGCGGCCCACTGTCGGGTACGCAAGGGGCAGATCCACCGCTTGCAGCAATAGCTGGTACAGCAGTGGACTGACAGCACAAACCTGGCAGTGCTTCGCCAATCCAATTTCTTCTGCTGCGTCCGTACTCACGAAGGTATTCAGCATGGTAACCGGGCCCAGCATCTGCATTTCATGTTTGATGCCGGCTGGAACCCAGACGGCCCGCCCTGGCGGGACAAGCCAATGCCCGAAAAGGGTCATCACACTGATACAACCTCGCTTGGCATAAGCCAGTTGCCCCCGCTCGTGACAGTGTGTCGGGTAGCGGCTGCCAGCGGGGAACTGGCGCTCTATCACCACCACATCTCTAGGTATCTGGCCTAAGCGCTCAAGCTCGGTATCTCTCATGCCCCAAACTCTATGTCAATTGACCTTGCAATGAAAGCAGGTCAACCGCTTAATGCCTACCCTGTGTGCTTCACACCATGCACTGCACACAGGGGAAAGCAATGCCAAATTCGTATCATCGCGTGGGGAGCGGTCCACACCACGTCATTGTTCTGCACGGCTGGTTTGGTGATCGCCATTCTTTTGCACCACTGGAAGGCATGCTGAATCAGCAGGCATTCAGCTATCTGTTCATGGACTATCGGGGTTATGGTGATATGCAGTGCAGTACGGGCAGTTTCACTATTGATGAAATTGCCCGCGATGCTCTGGAACTGGCCGACACGCTGCAACTGGATCGCTTCAGCCTGATCGGTCACTCGATGGGTGGAATGGTAATCGAGCGTATAGCCAGCCTGCAGCCGCAGCGGGTGATTTCGATGGTGGGGATTGCCCCTGTTCCCTGCGGCGGAGTAGCTCTGGACGATTTGGCCATCAGTCAGTTGTACGCTGCAGTGGATAGTCTGGAGGGGAGACAAGCCATCATCGACCGCAGTACTGGCCATCGCTTACCCAGAAAGTGGCTGGAATGGAAAGCGGTATACTCCTGGCAGCATTCCATACCACAAGCATTCAAGGCTTATCTTGCTGCGTGGTTGCACACCGATTTCAGCGAAGAAGTCATTGGCAGGACAACTCCTTTTAAATTGATTACCGGTGCACACGACCCGGTGTTCAACGGTGCACTCATGCAGTCAACCACCATGCAGCGCTACCCAAATGCCATTCATGAGGTGCAGGCCAATGCAGGCCACTATCCGATGAATGAAACACCGCTGTCGCTGCTTATCAGTATGGAAACGTTCTTGCATGAGGCATAAAGCGAGAGGCCGAGCGAACTAGCCAAGTGCCTCGGTCAGAGCTCAGTATCTTAGCCATTTACCTTCGATGAACAGGGGAAGCGTAGCAAGACACATTGCGTTGTTACAGTTGCGCCACGCTTTTCTATCTTGGTGATGTAGCTGGAAGAGCGCGGTGACAGTCAGGCTCACTGAAAAAATACGAGGACTTAATTTAAGTCGGTAGGCATATGACTGTGTGGGGGGAGAAGAGCAGTATGTTGAAAAGTTGTCCCGCGAGAGGGGTAGCGGGATATTTTCAGAAAGTACTTACCATGGAGTTGCAGTAAGTCCTTGATATTATTGGCGCACCCGACAGGGATCGAACCTGTGACCTTCAGCTTCGGAAACTGACACTCTATCCAACTGAGCTACGGGTGCGCTGTGCTGTTGCGGTAAAGCAGGGCGGATCATAGCGCAAAGGGCATGTCCGAGTCCAGTGTATGGTTTTTGCCTTGCTTCGCGGCTTACCGTATAATCCCATCCCATCTTAATTGTCATTTTTTTCAGGCGAGGCTCGAATGAGTAATGAGAACGGAATGGCTCCCGGTCAGATCATCAAGGTCCTGGTTGGCGTCGTTGTTGGTCTGGTAGTGGCGATCTGGTTGCTGGCCAAGCTGGCGACCGGTGGTTACAACGTTGATGCCGAAGTCATGACCAAGGAGGCTATTGCTGCTCGTCTGAAACCGGTGGGTGAAGCCAAGGTTAGCGATGCACCTCCGGGAATGCGTACTGGCGAGCAGGTGTTCAAGGCCATCTGTATTTCCTGTCACGGTCAGGGGCTGGCCGGTTCGCCCAAGTTTGGTGATGCTGGTGCCTGGGGTCCCCGTATTGCCAAGGGTTGGGACATGCTGACTGACCACGCGCTGCACGGCTTCAATGCCATGCCGGCCAAGGGCGGTGCGGCTGATCTGACCGACGACGAAGTAAAACGTGCCGTTGCCTATATGGGTAATGCCGGTGGTGCCAAATTCACCGAGCCTCCGGTGGGTGGTGCCGCTGCTGGTGCTGCGGCTGATCCGGCTGTTGTCGGCAAGAAAATCTACGAAAGCGTGTGCGTTGCCTGCCACGGTAGCGGTGCTGCCGGTGCACCGAAGTTTGGCGACAAGGCTGCCTGGGCTGACCGTACCAAGGTTGGTATGGATGAAGTGGTCAAGATTGCCACCAAGGGCCTGAACGCGATGCCGCCCAAGGGTGGTTTCGGTGGTAGCGATGCGGAATTCCGTGCTGCCATCGAATACATGGTTAACAGCTCCAAGTAAGTCTGGACTGTTTTCACAGAAAAACGCGCTGCTTGCAGCGCGTTTTTTTATTGCCGCACGCGGTGTCGCGTGAGCGGTTTAATCTTCGGAGGGCTTGGTGGTTTTTTCTGCCAGCATGGCCGTCAGGCTGGCCAGCCGCGATTTGCCCTCGCTCTTGCTGACCACCGGTTCTGCGCCCGGTCGACCGAAGTGGCGCAGATCACTGCCGTCTATTTCTGCGATGAAGCGTGACGGTTCGACAAACTGCCATTCTCCGGCGCGGCGGCGTTTTACGCAGTAGCTCAGCGTGAGCATGCGCTGGGCGCGGGTGATGCCCACATACATCAGCCGTCTTTCCTCTTCCACCATACCGTTATCTACCGATTCGCTGTGCGGCAGAATGCCTTCCTCGGTGCCCACCAGGAAAACATAGGGGTATTCCAGGCCCTTGGATGCGTGCAGGGTGGACATTTTCACCGCATCCACTTCGCCTTCGTCGCGGCCTTCCAGCATGGTGATCAGGGCGATGGTTTGCGACAGCTCGATCAGGTTCTTGCCATCGGCCTCGCCCTTCTTGGCCAGCCAGGCCACCAGCTCCAGCACATTCTTCCACTTGGTTTCGGCAATGCGCGGGCTGTCCTCGCTGTCATACAGCCAGGCTTCGTAGCCAATGGCCTTGACCAGCTCCATCGCCAGTTCGCCGGCAGCTTCGCGGATGACGCGATATTGCAGGCGGTTGATGAACTCGCAGAACTGGCTGAGCGGTTCCAGTTGGGCAGTTTGCACCTGCACCCGGAAGCCGGGCTCGACGGCGCTGGCAAACAGGCTTTTGCCGCATTGTCCGGCCCAGCCGCCCAGTTTTTCCAGCGTCCCGGCCCCCACGCCGCGCTTGGGCGTGGTGACGGCGCGGATAAAGGCCGGGTCGTCATCCGGATTGGTCAGCAGCCGCAGGTAGGCCAGCACGTCCTTGATTTCCGGCTTGTCGAAGAAGCTTTGTCCGCCAGCCATCTGGTAGGGGATGCGCTGGTTGCGTAGTGCCTGTTCGAAAATACGGGCCTGGTAATTGCCGCGATAGAGGATGGCGTAGTCTTTGAACTCGGTACGATATTCAAACTTGTGCGCCATCAGCCGCTGTACCACCAGCTCGGCTTCGTGCTCTTCGTCCTTGCATTGCACCACATGGATGGGCTCGCCCAGGCCCAGTTCACTCCATAGCTGTTTCTCGAACAGCTTGGGATTATTGGAAATCACCGAGTTGGCCGCGCGCAGGATACGCGCGGTGGAGCGGTAGTTCTGTTCCAGCTTGATGATGCGCAGCTGCGGGTAGTCCTGTTGCAGCAGGCGCAGGTTTTCCATATTGGCCCCGCGCCAGGCGTAGATGGACTGGTCGTCATCCCCCACCGCAGTGAATTGTCCGCGTACGCCGGCCAGCAGCTTCACCAACTGGTACTGGCAGGTGTTGGTGTCCTGGTATTCATCGATCAGCAGGTAATGCAGCTTGCCCTGCCACTTGAGCAGCACTTCCGGGTGGGTTTTGAACAGCTGTACCGGCAGGCGGATCAGGTCGTCAAAATCCACCGCCTGATACGCCGTCAGCGTGTCCTGATAGGCCAGATAGGTGCGGGCGCAGATGCTTTCCCATTCGCCTTCTGCCTCCACCAGCATCTGGTCCGGGCCTTTCAGGTCGTTTTTCCATAGCGAAATCTGGCTTTGCACCTTGCGCACTTCGTCCTTGTGCGTGCTTTTCAGGATGTCGGCGATGATCTTGCCGGCATCAAACGCGTCCAGGATGGAAAACTGGGGCTTATAGCCCAGGTGTGTGGCTTCCTGGCGCAGGATCTGCATGCCCAGCGAGTGAAAGGTGGAAACGGTAATGCCGCGGATTTCCTGTGCCGTGAGCAACTTGCCCACTCGTTCCAGCATTTCGCGGGCAGCCTTGTTGGTAAAGGTAATGGCTGCGATATGGCGTGCCGGGATATTGCCGTGGCGGATCAGATGGGTGATCTTGAAGGTAATGACGCGGGTTTTGCCGGAGCCGGCTCCCGCCAGCACCAGCAGTGGGCCGTCAAGGTGATGGATTGCTTCGCGTTGCGGTGGGTTGAGCTGTGGTGCGGACATGGATGGAGTTCCGGCGGTGAGGCTGGGCCGTCGCGGTGCGCAGGGCTGATCCGGGCGGCGTAGCATCGTGGTAACCAAGGCCGTGCATTGTAGCATGCGGTATCATGAGACTATCCGCGGCCGGACGAAACATGGCCTGCCGCATTGTCAGAGGTGAAGATGGCAACATACGCAATCGGCGATATCCAGGGCTGTTTCGGCCCATTCCAGCAACTGCTGCACATGATCGATTTCAATCCCGGCAAAGACACCTTGTGGCTGACTGGCGACCTGGTCAATCGCGGACCAGAATCCTTGCAGGTGTTGCGCTGGGTGTTTCAGCAGCAGGACCGGGTACAGATTGTGCTGGGTAATCACGACCTGCACCTGCTGGCGGTGTCGGAAGGTTTTGGCAAGCTGCATCGCAGTGACACCGTAGATGACATTCTCAATGCGGCGGATGGCAAGGTGTTGCTGGACTGGCTGCGCTGTCAGCCCTTGATGATTGCCGAGCACGGTCATGCCATGGTGCATGCCGGACTGCTGCCAGAGTGGAGCATCGACCGGGCTCTGCGCCTGGCGGAAGAGGTGGAGAATGGCTTGTCCGGCCCCTACTACCGCGAATTCCTGTCACGGCTGTATGGCAACAAGCCGGTCAGATGGTCTGATGAACTCAAGGGCGCTGAGCGGCTGCGCGTCATCGTCAATGCCATGACCCGCATGCGCTTCATCACGCGGGACGGAGAGATCGATCTGGCCTACAAGGGCGAGCGCGATGGTGCGCCAGCCAACCTGATTCCCTGGTTCGAGGCCAAGGGCCGGCGCAGCAGCCATACCCCCATTATCTGTGGCCATTGGTCGGCGCTGGGCCTGTACCTGACTGAAGATATTCTGGCCATCGACAGCGGCTGCCTGTGGGGTGGGAGTCTTACTGCACTTCGGCTGGAGGACAGGCAGGCATTTTCTCTGCCGTGTCCGGCGTATCGGGAAGTGGCAGCCTGAGGCCCAGACACACTTCACGGAATGCACGTTCCGACAGGGCGAAGCGGGAAGTCAACTCGCCTTCGCCCGCTTTCAGCGGCTGGCCGTAGGTCAGCGCCACTTCCATCGCTGGCTGTGCCAGGATCAGCTTGATGCTCTGCCAGAAAGTGGTGTCGCCGGCATAGGCCGGTGCCGTGGTCAGGCTGCCGTCCGGCAACTGATAGCGCATGGAAACGGGCTGTACCGTGCTGCGTGAGGGCAGGGCGGCTTCAAACAGCGATGCCTTGAAGGGCAGGATGCCACTGCCATCCGAGGTGGTGGCTTCCGGAAAGACTGCCATGCAGCTGCCCTTGCCCAAGGCATCGGCCAGCAGCTGATTCACCCGACTGGCATCGCGGCGATTGCTGCGGTCTATGAACAAGGTACCGCCGGCATTCACCACCCAGCCTATCAGCGGCCAGGAGCGAATCTCCCGTTTGGCAACAAAGCGCGACACCGTGCAGCTACTGAGTACGAATATATCCAGCCAGGAAACATGGTTGGCCACCAGCAGGGTATTGGGCGGATAGAAGCCGGGATTCACGCCCTCCACCCGCACCGTGATGCCGAGAATCTTCAGCAGATGACCGGACCAGCGGCGCGTTACCACGGCACGCTCGGCCTGGGCCAGATGCGGATAGCGGGTGGCAACGATAAAAATGCCCAGGGCAATGTGGCTGACCAGGCGCAGCAAGCGGCTGGCGCGGGTAAGAAAAGACGTAGTGGCAGATGACTTCAAGATACGCGGCGCTTCATGTGCGGGTTTGAATGATTTGCCACTCTAGCATGGCTGGCATAGTGGACAATAGTAGGAACTTCGCTGTCCCTGTCGTATCTGTCGTATCGGGCTGCTGCAGATGCGACAGGCTTCCTCTTGCCGATCATAAACATAGTAGTCCTGCTGGAAGTAGCCAGACTTGCCATCCGTATTGACAAAGTCGCGTAGCGTGCTGCCGCCGGCTTCGATGGCTAGTCCCAGAACCCGCCTGATTTCCGCTGCCAAGCGCCGACAGTCGGCCAGGCTCAGGTCGCGGGCGGCGCGGGTCGGATTGATACCGGCATGGAATAAGGATTCATTGGCGTAGATATTGCCCACGCCCACCACCACATGATTGTCCATGATGGCCAGCTTGATGGCCGATCCGCGCTTGGCAATGGCGGCATGCAGGATGTCGCCATCGAAACCATCGGAAAGCGGCTCCGGTCCAAGGTCTTTCAGTAGCGGGTGAAATTCCAGCGGGCCCACATGCCACAGCATGGCGCCGAAGCGGCGCGGGTCACGATAGCGCAGCACGTGGCTACCCAGCTTCAGGTCAATGTGATCATGTTTTTGCACCGGGGTGTCGGCAGGTACGTAACGCAGGCTGCCGGACATCCCCAGGTGGATCAGCAGGGTTCCGCTATCAAAATGAACCAGCAGGTACTTGGCACGGCGCGTGACTGCGCGTACTGTCAGACCGGCAAGGATGGCGTCCAGTTGTGGGGGGACTGGCCAGCGCAAGCGGCCTTCGCGCACAATTGCACCTTGCAGGGTGGCTCCATCCAGATAAGGCGCAACACCGCGACGGGTTGTTTCCACTTCGGGCAGTTCGGGCATGCTGCTTTCGCTTTCAGGACAAGATTGACTAGATCAAATAACCGAGCGTGCTATTCTACGCGTTCAACCGGCACAGACTCCATGCGAATGAAACCGCTGAATCGATCCCTTTCCCTGTTGCTGGTGCTGCTGTTGTCAGCCTGCACCAGCATGAAGACCCCCTTGCTTGCCAAGCAGCCGGCCACCAGTACCGAGCAAGCTGCTGATGATGAAACCGCTGCCGCAGCCGAGGATAATCCCAATCTGCCCCGACTGGAGCTGACGCCGCAAATCGTCTATGGCGTACTGGCCAGCGAAATTGCCGCCCAGCGTGGTGCTGCTGGTTCATCTGCCGCAACCTATCTGGACCTTGCCCGCCAGACCAGAGACCCACGGCTGGCGCAGCGCGCTGCCGAATTCGCCCTGTTCACCGGCCAGCTCAAGGATGCTGCCGATGCGCTGGCGCTATGGATGGAGCTGGATCCCAGCTCGCAGATCCCGCGCGAACAGCTGTTCATCACCATGCTGCGTTCGGGCAAACTGGCGGAAAGCCAGCCCTTGGTGGAGGACCTGCTCAAGCGCGAGCCGCAACGTGCACCAGACATCTTTGTGCAGCTGGCCCGCCTGACTGCGCGTCAGAACGACAAGCAGGCGGCCTATGCGCTGGTCAATCGCCTGGCCAGTCAGTATCCGGATTTGCCGGAAGCCCGTTTTGCCGTGATCGCGGTGGCCGCCGAAGTGAATGACGATGCCTCCATCCAGCGCGAATTCGACCGGCTGGCGCAAATCGCCCCCAAGTGGGATTTGCCCGTTGCCTGGCAGACCGACCGTCTGCGTCGTATCCGCCTAGGGCAAGCAATTGACTTCCTGCAGCAGGAGCTGGCACGTCGACCGGATGCCGGGCTGGAGCTGCGCATGGCCTATCCGCGCTTGCTGGTGGGGGCCAAACGCTTCCCGGAAGCACGTACGGCCTTTGAAGCGCTGCTGCGGCAGAATCCGGATAACGCAGAACTGCTTTATGCATCCGGTCTGCTGGCCTACCAGCTGCGCGACCTGGCTGCTGCCGATCAGCGCCTGACCGCTGCCTTGCAGCAGAAACATCCGGAAACCGACTTCATCCGCTTCACACTGGGACAAGTGGCGGAAGATCGCCAGGACAAGACCCAGGCGCGACAATGGTATGAAAGCGTGGGGGCCGGACAGCAGTTTTTGCAGGCCCAGGCGCGGCTGGCGGCGCTGGATGCCGAAGCAGGCCGGCTAGACCAGGCCTTGCAACGCCTGGCCCCGCTGGGGCAGGGCGAGCAGGAAAAAGTGCAGTTGGCCATGCAACAGGCCGAGCTGGCGCGCCATGCCAAGCGCTATGACCTTTCCTTCCGTATTCTGAGTCAGGCGCTGGAAAACTGGCCGCGCTCGCCCGAGCTGCTGTACGACCGTGCGCTGGTGTCGGATCAGCTGGGTAATCTGGGTGATGCCGAACGCGATCTGAAAACCCTGCTCAAGGAAAAACCGGATGACCCGCAGGCACTAAACGCCTTGGGCTATACCCTGGCTAATCGCAGCAATCGGCATCAGGAAGCGCTGGCTTATATCGAAAAGGCACTGAAAGCCGATCCGGATAATCCGATGATTCTGGACAGCATGGGCTGGGTACTGTTCAAGCTGGGGCGCAACGAGGCTGCACTCAAATACCTGGAGCGCTCTTATTCCGCCATGCAGGACAGCGAGGTAGCCGCTCATCTGGGTGAAGTGATGTGGAAGCTGGGTCGCAAACAGGATGCACTCAGTCTGTGGCGTCAGGCACTGGCCAAAGACCCGGACAATGAAACACTGCAGGATGCGCTCAAGCGCTTTCATCTGCCATGAAGCAGGGTATTGCCATCGCATGGCTGGCCAGCAGCCTGTTGCTGGCCGGCTGTGCCAGCGAAACCGTGTTTCGGCCATCTGCTGCGAGTAGTGCGGCCAGACAGGACCAGCCGTTCAATGTCAGTGGCCGCATTTCGGTCAATATGGACGGCAAGGGCTCGGTTGGCCAGTTTGAGTGGATGCACCGGCTGAATGACGACCTGCTGTCGGTCAACAGTCCGCTGGGTACTACAGTGGCGCGCCTGCAACGGGATGCTGCTGGTGTCAGCCTGCAGGCCGATGGCAAAACCTGGCAGGCGGATGATGTTGAATCCCTGACGCAGGATGTGCTGGGCTGGACGCTGCCGCTGGGCAACCTGGTGTGGTGGATACGCGGCCTGCCGGCACCTGATGCGCCTTATCAGTTTGCCGAGGACGGCAGTCTGACCCAGCAAGGCTGGACCATCCGCTTCGTCAGCGATGCCGATACGCCCTCTCCCTATCCCAAGCGGGTGGACATGCAGCGCGACAGGCTTACCTTGCGCCTGCTGCCGCAAAACTGGCATTAAACCCCCGCTGTTCTCCAGATACTTATCCGGATTCATTGCTGCATGACTTCACATTTCCATTCCTATCCTGCCCCGGCCAAGCTCAATCTGCTACTGCACATCGTGGGCAAGCGTGCCGATGGCTACCATCTGCTGGAAACCGTGTTCCGCTTTATCAACTACAGCGATACGGTAGAACTGGCCGTGCGTGACGATGGCCAGATCGTATTGCTCAACCCGATAGAGGGCGTTGAACCCGAGCGGGATCTCACCGTTCGCGCTGCGCGCTTGCTGCAACAGCGCAGTGCTTGCACGCAGGGTGTCAGCATTCGCCTGAGCAAACGTATCCCGATGGGGGGCGGATTGGGCGGTGGCAGTTCGGATGCCGCCACGGTTTTGTTGGCACTGAATCATTTGTGGCAGACAAATTATTCGCGCGAACAATTGATGGAAATGGGTTTGCAACTGGGAGCAGACGTTCCGGTGTTTATTTTTGGCAAAAATGCGCTGGCCACCGGAATCGGTGAAAAACTCAATGAAATCAATTTGCAACCGGCGTGGTATGTTGTAATTCACCCCGGTGTTCATGTACCAACTGCAGAAATATTTAAGAAATTTGCAGGAAGGGTGTTGACAGAGGAAGGTCGCATCAGCATAATGCGAATCCTCGAAACAACGCAGCAACGACGAAACGCGCTGCAGCAGGTTGTTTCAGAGCTGTACCCGGCGGTGAATGAAGTACTGAGCGAGTTGAAAAAATATGGTTCGCCGCTGATGACTGGTTCCGGAGCATGTGTGTTCCTTGAGTGCCAGTCAAAGGAAGAAGCCGATAAAGTTTATCAGGCAATGTCCGTAAAGTATAAGGGATTTGTTGCGGAAGGGCTGAATAGCCACCCCTTGTTGGACATTGTTTAAAAGTTTATTGGGGAGTCGCCAAGTGGTAAGGCACCGGATTTTGATTCCGGCATTCGTAGGTTCGATCCCTACCTCCCCAGCCAAGACTTTCTCTCAATAGAGAGAGCATGAAAAAAGCGTGTAAGAATCCCTTACACGCTTTTTCTTTATCCTGCTAAGGCAAATGGAATCATGGCGTCATACGACAGTTTGATGGTATTTACCGGGACCGCTAACCCGGAACTCGCTCAAAACGTGGTCAAGCATCTGGATATCTCCTTGGGCCGTGCCGATGTCGGCAAGTTCAGCGATGGCGAAGTCGCCGTTGAACTGCTGGAGAATGTCCGCGGTCGCGACGTTTTCATCCTGCAGTCCACCTGTGCCCCCACCAATGACAACCTGATGGAAATCCTGACCATGGCCGACGCGCTCAAGCGTGCTTCCGCCGGCCGGATTACCGCAGCCATTCCGTATTTTGGCTACGCCCGTCAGGACCGTCGTCCGCGTTCTGCCCGTGTGCCGATCTCCGCCAAGCTGGTAGCCAATATGCTGACCAGCGCCGGTATCGATCGTGTATTGACCGTCGATCTGCATGCCGACCAGATTCAGGGCTTCTTTGATATCCCGGTGGATAACGTTTATGCCACCCCGGTACTGCTCAAGGACATCCGTTCCCAGCGCATTGACGATCTGATCGTGGTGAGCCCCGATGTTGGCGGTGTGGTACGTGCCCGCGCCATGGCCAAGGCACTGAACACTGATCTGGCCATCATCGACAAGCGTCGTCCCAAGGCCAATGTGGCCGAGGTGATGAACATCATCGGTGATGTATCCGGTCGTACCTGTCTGATCGTGGATGACATGATCGACACCGCCAATACCCTGTGCAAGGCCGCTTCTGCGCTGAAAGAGCGCGGTGCCCAGCGCGTGCTGGCTTATGCTACCCATGCGATTTTCTCCGGTCAGGCCGTGGATCGCATCAAGAATTCCGACATCGACATGGTCGTTGTCACCGACACCATTCCGTTGACTGCTCAGGCCCTGGCCTGCCCGAACATCCGGGTTGCCAGCATTGCCGGCCTGCTGGCCGAAACGCTGCGCCGCATCAACAACGAGGAATCGGTGTCCTACCTCTTCAATGAGGAACTGGTTTCGTCGGGCGCTTGCCTGCCGTAACATCAGGCCCGCTGGTCGCGGCGGGGCTGGTGCCTTCAACTTGAAATACTGGAGCTTTACATGTCTTATGAACTGATCGCCGCCAAGCGCGAAGAGATGGGTACTGGTGCGAGCCGCCGCCTGCGTCACGCTGGCAAACTGCCGGCCGTGGTATACGGCAATGGCGCTGCTGAGTCCATCGTTCTGGACCACAACACCATTTTTTACGCACTGAAGGAAGAGGCTTTCCACTCTGCGATCCTGGATCTGGTTATCGACGGCCAGAAGCAAGCAGTTATCCTGCGTGACTTCCAGAACCACCCGTACAAACAGCAAGTGATGCACATTGATTTCCAACGTGTTGACCTGAGCCAAAAAGTACACGTGAAGATTCAATTGCACTTCGTTAACGCCGACCAATCGGACGCCGTTAAGCTGCAAGGTGCCAAGATCAGCCACATCATCAATGAAGTGGAAGTTCGCGCTCTGCCGGGCGACCTGCCGAAGTTCATCGACGTTGACCTGTCCGCCATCAAGGTAGGTGAAGCTGTACACCTGTCCGACCTGAAACTGCCGGCCGGCGTTGAAATCGCTGCCCTGGTACGTGGCGAAGACGCAGCCATTGCTCTGGCCAACGCCTAAGCATTAGTGCTTGTTTGACAAGGGCTCGTTGTCAGGCTTTAGCCTGCAGCGAGCTTTTTTATTGCAAGCTCATTTACTGGAAGTGTCGATCATGTCCTCCATTCGCATGATTGTTGGCCTGGGCAATCCCGGGCCAGAGTATGAAAAGACCCGTCATAATGCCGGTTTCTGGCTGCTGGACGAGCTGTGCTGGAAATACAAGGGCAACTGGCGTACCGAAGGCAAGTTCCATGGCGATATCGCCCGGGTGGCGATTGAAGGCCAGGATATCTGGCTGCTCAAGCCGATGACCTTCATGAACCTGTCTGGTCAGGCGGTGCTGGCGCTGGCGCATTTTTACAAGATTCTGCCGGATGAAATCCTGGTGGTGCATGACGAGCTCGACCTGCCACCCGGAACCGCCCGCCTCAAGCAAGGCGGTGGTCACGGCGGCCATAACGGTCTGAAAGACATTGCGGCGCGCTTGAGTTCGCCCGCTTTCTGGCGTTTGCGCCTGGGTATCGGTCACCCGGGAGATCGTAATGAAGTGGCGAATTTTGTGCTGAAAAAGCCGCGTGCCGAAGAACAAAGCGCCATTGACGATGCCGTGCTCAAGGCGCAGACCTACCTGCCGCTGGCCATTGCCGGCAACATGGCGATGGCCATGAAAGAGCTGCATACTGCAGCCAAGTGATTGCACAGGCCGGCAATGCCGGCCTGCAAGATTGTGAACCTTATCAAGGAATGCTGACATGAGTCTGAAGTGCGGTATTGTTGGCCTGCCCAATGTTGGCAAGTCCACCCTGTTCAATGCGCTGACCAAGGCCGGTATCGAGGCCGCCAACTATCCCTTCTGCACCATCGAGCCCAATGTTGGCATCGTGGAAGTGCCGGACCCGCGTCTGGCCGAACTGGCCAAGATCATCAACCCGCAAAAAATCCAGCCGGCCATCGTTGAATTCGTCGACATTGCCGGCCTGGTGGCCGGTGCCTCCAAGGGCGAAGGCCTGGGTAACCAGTTTCTGGCCAACATTCGCGAAACCGACGCCATCGTCAATGTGGTGCGCTGCTTTGACGACGACAACATCGTGCACGTGGCCGGCAAGGTAGACCCGATTGCCGACATCGAAACCATTGGCACCGAACTGGCGCTGGCCGACCTCTCCTCGGTCGAAAAAGCCATGCAGCGCGAAGGCAAGAAAGCCAAGTCCGGTGACAAGGACGCCCGCGCACTGATCGCCGTGCTGGAAAAGCTGGTGCCGCATCTGGACCAGGGCCAGCCGGTGCGCTCGCTGGATCTGTCCGATGAAGAAAAAGCCATCCTCAAGCCCTTGTGCCTGCTCACCATCAAGCCGGCCATGTATGTGGCCAATGTGGCGGAAGACGGCTTCAAGAACAATGCCTACCTGGACAAGCTGCAGGCACTGGGCGAGCGCGAAGGCGCACCGGTTGTTGCCCTGTGCGCTGCTATCGAGAGTGAAATCGCCGATCTGGAGGATGCGGACAAGGCTGAGTTCCTGGCCGAAATGGGCCTGGAAGAGCCGGGCCTGGACCGCCTGATCCGTGCCGGCTACACGCTGCTGGGCCTGCAAACCTACTTCACCGCCGGGGTGAAGGAAGTACGCGCCTGGACCATCCATGTGGGTGACACCGCACCGCAGGCTGCCGGTGTGATCCACACCGACTTCGAACGCGGCTTCATCCGTGCGCAAACCATTGCCTACAACGACTTCATCACCCTGGGTGGCGAAGCCAAGGCCAAGGAAGCCGGCAAGATGCGCTCGGAAGGTAAGGAGTATGTGGTACAGGATGGCGATGTGATGAACTTCCTGTTCAACGTCTGATCCGCCATACCCGCTGCCCAATGAAAAACGCCCCCGGATGTAAAGTCCGAGGGCGTTTTGCTTGGCTGGCGTCTAACGGCCGCGGTTGGCGCAGCGGATGATGGCCAGCTCGCTGTGCTGGCGCAGGCAGTAGCGCAGGTCAAGCTGGGGGCCGGGCAGGCGCATGTGGCCTTGGCCTGTTTTGGCTTCCGGTGACGATGCCGGTGCCGCCGTGGCAGCAGGGGCAGCAGGGGCAACAGCAGGGGCTGGTGCTGTGCTGGCAGGAGGCATGCTTGCGGCCGGGCTTGTTGCCTTGCTGGCCGGTGCAGGTGCTGTGCTGGCCTGCTGCTCGGCCGCTGTCGGCATGGCGGGCGCTGCCTCAGGCGCTGGTGCACTTGGCGCGGGCCTGCTGTTCATCCCCGACATGAAACCCGGCAGGTTCAGTGGCTGGCCATTGGCTTTTACCCCGTTGCGATCGATCAGCAGGCTGCTGCTGATGACCTTGCCATCGTTCTTGATCAGCCCCTGCGTTTGCCATTGGGTCAGCATCATTTCGGCTTGTGCCTTGGCCTGCGTAGAGGGGGCCAGCGTGTCCAGCAAGGTGCGATCGACGGCCAGGCTGGCTTTCAGCGTGCTGCGCTGCTGGGCTTGCGCGGCCAGCCAGGGCAGGGTGATGTCGGCAGCCTTGACGCCGCTGCCATCAAAGCCGATGGAGAAACTACCCTGGATAGTGCCCTTGGGCATGTGCATGGACAGGCGTTGCAGATTGAAGGACGGGGATTGTGCCAGGAAGGCCCCCATGTGCTTGTAGACCAGGGCCATGGATGCCTGTTGCATGGCGGCCGGATTGTTGCGCAGGTCGGCACGGCTGGCCAGTGCCACGGTGTCGGCCTGCCAGGCAATCAACGCCTGCTTGTTGAGGTTGTTGTAGCTGAAGTCGAGGTCGATATTGTCCTGCTCCTGTGCGGGCAGGCCGGGAGGCGATAGCTTGAGGCTGTCCAGATGCGTTTGGTAGCTGATGTCGAAATTGCCACCCTTGTCATCCAGCTTGATATCCATGCGGCCAGCGCCCAGCTGGGCCAACGGCGTGGCACCTACCTGCAGGCTGGCGCCGCCCAGCTGCTGCTTCATTTGCGAGGCCCAGGCGGCATCGGGCTTATTGAAGGCGCTCAACTGGCCATTGAGCTTAAGATCGTTCAGCCGCAGCATCAGGCCATTGCTGCCGCTGCTGGCCGCCTGGAAGCTAAAGTTGGGCAGCGTGAGGTCGTAGCTGACTGCCTCTCCCTCCTTGGTGTGCGTCTTGCCGTCAATGCTGAAGGTAAAGGTGCCGGCTACCGTGTTAACGATGACGTCGTGGCCGGAAATATGGCTGTCATTGCTGCCATCGGTATTGCGTATGCTGTAGAGCGCCAGTGGCAGCGGAACGCCGGGCTTGCCTTGTTCGTCCAGTGGTGTGAAGGTGATGTCGGTGCGCGACCAGCGCATGAAGGGGAGCGGCAACTGCTTGATCTTGTAATCCAGCTGCAGTAGCTGTACCTGGCTCCCGATGGGGAGCTTTAGTTGCACCCTGGCAGTGGAGGTGAACCAGCCGCGGTCGAATTGCTGCAGGCTGAGCATGGAGCCGCCAGCCTTGTCTGCCATGGTGGCAAAGTCGCTGCGCATTTTTTCTTCGTAGCGCATGCCGACAATGCCGGGGGCGATACCACACCATCCCACCACCGCCAGGCCCAGTAGTGCCGCGCTTATCTTGATTGCCTTCATTGCTTCTCCCTGTGGCGCTAAATGACATACGCCTATTGCTGACATGCTGCCAGACTAGCAGGGGAAACAGGGCTGCACCAGCCCGCTTTTGCGCTGCAGGCAAGCGATGGCTGGGGAAAACCCGGGTGTCTTTCTGTGGCATTCCGGGCAAAATGGAGCGCTTGTTCCAGCCTGCCCCCCAGCCGACCCATCATGGAGCCGTTTATGTTTCATTTTTCGCAGCCTTTACCGCTGCCCTTGCTGGCACTCATCGCGGCCGCCGGCCTATACGCCGGCATCCAGAATGCACTGGCCGGAGGAGGCTCCTTCATTACCTTTCCCGCCTTGCTGCTGGCCGGGCTCAACCCGCTGGCCGCCAATATGAGCAGCACCATTGCGCTGTTTCCCAGCCAGATCACCTCGGCGCTGGCTGGGCGCAAGCTGGTGGGCGGCGTGGGGCCGGTGCCGTTTCGTCATCTGTTTGCCGTCAGCCTGATCGGCGGTGTGCTGGGGGCCTTGCTGCTGCTCTCCACCCCGGTCAGCATCTTTACCCGGCTGGTGCCGTGGCTGGTGCTGTTTGCCACCAGCGTGTTTGCCTGGGGCAGTTTCCGCCGCAAGCCGGTGGTGGACCCGGACGCGCCGCCGCGGCATTTGCCCACCCCGCTATTGCTGCTGATTCAGGGCGCGATTGCGGTGTATGGCGGTTATTTTGGTGGTGGCATCGGTTTTCTGATGCTGGCGGCGCTCACCATTGCCGGTCAGCAGGTACGTATGGCCACGGCCACCAAGAACGCATTGGCCATGACCATGAATGCGTCAGCGGTGGCGATTTTTGCTTTTTCCCCCCTGATTAACTGGGCTGCCGTACTGGCACTGGGTGCCGGCGGCATTGCCGGTGGCGTGGTGGGTGGCTGGCTGATGCACCGTCTGCCTGAGCGCCATTTGCGTGGCTTTGTGGTGGTGGTGGGAACCGCACTGACGATATGGCTGTTTATCCGCTGAGGCTGGAGTATGCTGGCGCATCGTGCTGCGATGTCAGCCGCTGCTGGCACAGCAATGCCTGTATTCCCGTGGTGGAATGTCTTTGTTTTCAAAATAACGATGGATGATCTGCGATGAAAAAAATCCTGCTCGCCTCTCTGATGGCCGCTTTTGCCGGCCATGCCCTTGCCGCTGACCTGCTGGATACCGTCAAGCAGCGCGGTACGCTGAAAATTGCCGTGGAAGGTACTTATCCGCCCTTTACCTTCAAGGATGCCAATCAAAAGCTCACCGGCTTTGATGTGGAAGTGGCCACCGAAGTGGCCAAGCGCCTGAAGGTGAAGCCGGAATTCACCACCGGCGAGTGGAGCGGTCTGCTGGCTGGCCTGCAGGCAGGCAAGTTTGATGTGGTGGTCAACCAGGTGGGCATTACCGACAAGCGCAAGGAAACCTTCGACTTTTCTCAGCCTTATACCTTCTCCAGCGCCCAACTGATTGTGCGCAAGAACGAAAGCCGCGTGTTCAAGTCGCTGGACGACCTGAAAGGCAAGAAGGTGGGCGTGGGTCAGGGCAGCAACTATGCCGACATGGTCAAGGCGGTAAACGGTATCGAGGTGAAGGTGTACCCGTCTGCTCCGGAGAACCTGCAAGACCTGGCCTCCGGCCGGATTGACGCGGCACTGAACGACAGCCTGCTGATTCCGTTTGCCATCAAGCAAGCCAAGCTGCCCTTGAAGGCCGGTCATCCGGTGGGCGATGTCACCACCATGGGCATTCCGTTTGCCAAGAACAACCCCAAGTTCAAGCAGGCGGTGGACAAGGCGCTTAATGACATGAAGGCGGATGGCAGCTTCAAGAAGATTTCGGTCAAGTGGTTCGGTATCGACGTGTCCAAGGCACCGACCGCCGCCAAGTAAGCGGCTCTGGCCCTTTGCGGCCATCGTGTTTTATCTTCAGTGCCATTAGAATGCACTGATTGCTGCGCCCCTGCCGGTCAGGGGCGCAGGTGTTTCAGAATGGGGAAGAAAACATGGAGTGGGCCGATCTGATTAGCGCAGCCTTGCCAGTCATGCTGAAGGGTGCGCTATATACGCTGATGTTTGCCGTGGTGGCCATGGTGCTGGGCTTGCTGCTGGGCTTTGTGGTGGCCCTGCTGCGGGTTGGCAAGGTGCCGGTGCTGTCGCAGCTGGTGGCCTTTTACGTCAGTGCCATGCGCGGTACGCCCTTGCTGGTGCAGATTTTTGTCATCTACTACGGCTTGCCCGGTATCGGCATCGAACTGGACCCGGTACCAGCCGGCATCATTGCCCTGACGCTGAATGTGGCGGCCTATCTGTCGGAAAGCCTGCGCGGCGGTATTGCCGGGGTGGATCGCGGCCAGTGGGATGCCGGGCTGTCGCTGGGCTTCAGCTGGTGGCAGACCATGCGCTATATCGTGGCACCGCAGGCGCTGCGGCTATCGGTGCCCAGCCTGTCCAATTCGCTGATCAGCCTGATCAAGGACACCTCGCTGGTGTCGGTCATTACCGTCACCGAGCTGATGCTGGCCACCAAGGAAGTGATTGCCCAGACCTTCCAGCCGCTGCCGCTCTATCTGGGTGCTGCGGCCTTGTACTGGATAATGAGTGCCAGCTTCGAGCGCCTGCAAAAGCGGGTGGAGCGCAAGCTGGAGATGGCGCATCAACGCTGAATCACCTGCTGGCCAATAAAAATCCCCGCTCATCGGCGGGGATTTTCATGACTAGCCTGTCACTCAGGCGTGGCGGTACATGCTTTCTATCAATGCTTGGCAGCGCTGACTGATCACCTTGCGCCGCAGCTTGAGCGTGGGGGCCAGTTCGCCGGCGTCCACGCACCAGGGCTTGTCCAGCAGGGCGAATTTCTTGATGTGTTCCCAACTGCCAAAGTGGCGGTTGAAGCGTTTGATCTCGCGTTCTATCAGCTCGACGATGCGTGGGTGCAGCCGCATCTCGCTATGGCTGGTATAGGCGATGCCCTGCTCTTGGCACCATTCCTGCAGCCGCTCGTAAAGCGGCACAATCAGCGCGGCAGCGAATTTCTGACCATCGCCCACCACCATGATCTGGTCGATATAGGCCGATTCCTTCAGCTTGTTTTCCAGTAGCTGCGGCGCGATGTACTTGCCATTGCTGGTCTTGAACATTTCCTTCTTGCGGTCGGTAATGCGCAGATAGCCCTGTTCCAGCACGCCGATGTCCCCGGTATGCAGCCAGCCCTGTTGCAGGGTTTCGGCTGTGAGTTCCGGCTCCTTGTAATAGCCCACCATCACATTGGGTCCACGCACCAGGATTTCGCCGTCTTCAGCCAGTTTCAGCTCTACACCGGGTAGGGCAATGCCGACACTACCAATCTGTACTGCATCGGCCTGGAAGGGATTGGCAGTAATCACCGGTGCAGTTTCACTCATGCCATAGCCTTCGGCCACGGCAATGCCACTGGCCCACAGCAGGCGCGCCAGACGCGGCTGCAGGGCGGCAGACCCCACATTCACCCAGCGTAACTCGCCACCCATGGCAGCGCGCCATTTGCGGTACACCAGACGGTCGGCAATCGCATGCTGGATAGCGGCCAAGCCGCGTGGTGGCTGCCGCGGCTCATAGGCTTCTGCCCGTGCCATGGCCCACAGGTACAGCCGACGTTGCCAGCCACTCAGGGTTTTAGCCCTGGCCAGCAGCTTTTCGTGGACTTTTTCCAGTACGCGCGGCACCGCGCTGAAAGTATGCGGGCGGACTTCGGCCAGGCTGCCGGACAGCGCCTCGACGCTGGAAAAATACACGCCGCTGCCGGTCAGCAGGTAATACAGCACGCCGGCGCGCTCGAAAATGTGCGACAGCGGTAAAAAGCTCAGCGCCCGGCACTGGCCAGCAGGCAGCCGGGTATGCTCTGCCGTGGCAATCACGGTGCTGACCACATTGCGATGCGACAGCATCACCCCCTTGGCCCGGCCAGTGGTGCCGGAGGTGTAGATGATGGTGAAGATGTCGTCCGCCTGTATGCTGTTACGCAGCAAGGCCAGTTGGCGCAGGCTGCCGCTGCGGCCGGCATCGCGCAGCACGGTCCAGGCGGGCAGGGTGTCCAGCGGGTTGAGCGCGTAGCAGGGACAAGGGCGGCCATCCAGTGCCTGCTCCAGTTTGCGTTGCAATGCACTGCTGCCAACAAAAGCCAGCTTGACCTCGGCATGGGCCAGGATATAGCGTGCATCTTCCAGGGTGCAGGTAGGGTAGAGCGGCACGCTGATGGCGCCGATCTGTTGCAAGGCCAGATCGACAATCACCCAGGCGGGGCAGTTGTCGGCGGCGATGGCCACCTTGTCGCCACGTACAATGCCTTGTTGCAGCAAGCCCAGGCTAACCGCATTGACGGCCTCCATCACCTCGGTGCTGCTCAGGGATTGCCACTGGCCACCCGTTTTGGCAGACAGGCAGTCCGTCCGAGGCAAGGTTTCCAGCTGGTGAAAGAGGATGTCAAAAGCGCGTTCTAGCTTCATTCGTACAGTTGTTTGATTCAGAAACGGCGCAAATTAGCCCCATTCCCTTTTGATGTAAAGAAAATTGCGGCTGAATTTTGGGAATGATCAATAAATTGCCGGCAAAATACCGGTTTTTGTATTGATCATGCGTTTATTAATGCCATCGGAATGGCCGGCAGCGCGACGGAATACCGCCGCTACCTTGCTTGACCGTGGCTTAGGGACAATCAGGAAACATCATGAAATTTGCCACCAAGACCATTCATTCCGGCTACGACAGCAGCCAGCACAGCAAGTCGGTGATGCCGCCCATCTATCAAACCTCGGTGTTTGAATTTGCCAAAGTGGGCGAGCAGCTACCTTTCTCCTATGCCCGCACCGGCACCCCCACCCGTGCTGCGCTGGAAACCTGCCTGGCCAGCCTGGAAAATGCCAGGCACGGCCTGGCTTTTGCCAGCGGCATGGCCGCCATTGATGCGGTACTGCGTGCCACGCTGAAGCCGGGTGACGAAGTGATTGCAGTGGCCGACCTGTACGGTGGTGCCTACCGCCTGCTGACCAAAATCATGGAGCCGGCTGGTATCACCGTCACCTTTGCCGATCTGACCGATGCCGCCAATCTGAGCGCAGCCATCAGTGATCGCACCAAGCTGGTATGGCTGGAATCTCCCACCAATCCGTTGCTCAACCTAGTGGACATCACCGCCTTGTCTGCCATTGCCCACCAGCATGGTGCGGTGGTGGCGGTGGACAGCACCTTTGCCACGCCGTATCTGCAGAACCCCATCGATCTGGGCGCGGACATCGTGGTGCATTCCGCCACCAAATACCTGGGCGGCCATTCTGATGTGCTGCTGGGTCTGGTGGCGGTCAGCGACGACAAGCTGTTTGCCGACATCAAGTTCATCCAGAACTCCGCCGGCGGCGTGCCGGGGCCGCAGGATTGCTTCCTCACCCTGCGCGGCATCAAGACCCTGCACCTGCGCATGGAACGCCACTGCGACAATGCCGAGCAGGTGGCCGCCTTCCTGCGCGACCATCCCAAGGTGGAAAAAGTGTTCTTCCCCGGCTTTGCCGACCATCCGGGCCATGCCATTGCCAAGCAGCAGATGCGCCGTTTTGGCGGCATCGTCACCATCTGGCTGAAGGAAGACACCCGCGCCGAAGCCAGCCGCGTGGCCAGCAAGCTGCAGCTGTTTGCACTGGCCGAGTCGCTGGGCGGGGTGGAGTCGCTGGTCAACCACAGCTACACCATGTCGCACGGCGGCATGCCGCCGGAGCAGAAAGCCGCGCTCGGCATCCGTGAAGGTGGCCTGCGCCTGTCCATCGGCGTGGAAGATATCGAAGACATTCTGGCTGATCTGGCACAGGCGCTGGCTGATTAAGCCAGCAGCAGGCGGAAGCCCTAGGCGCAGCAAGCCGTGGCCGGCTTGCTGCTACAGTCCGGATGCGGTAAATTACTTGAGTAAATTACTAAGGTATTTTCCATGGCCGCACCCGCAGAAGAAAAATTCACCCGCCAGACCATTCTTTCCCTCACGCGCTGGAGTGAAAAACTGCTCAGCTTCCGCCTGAGCCGACCGGAATCCTGGCGCTTTGTCCCCGGCCAGTTTGCCCGGCTGGGCTTGCCGCTGGAAAACGGCGGCATGGTGTGGCGGGCCTATTCCATGACCTCGGCCAGTTGGGACGAGCATCTGGAGTTCTTCTCCATCGTGGTGCCGGACGGATTGTTTACCTCGCGCCTGGCGCGTTTGCAGGTGGGCGACACCGTCCTGCTGGACAACAAGGCCAATGGCTTTTTTACCGTGGACCGCCTGCCGGATGGCGAGGATCTGTGGCTGCTGGCCACCGGCACCGGCCTGGCGCCGTATCTGTCCATCCTGCAGCAGCCGGAAGTGTGGCAGCGCTTTGCCCGCATCGTGCTGGTGCATTGTGTACGTGATGTCAGCGAGCTGGCTTATCGTGCGGAGATTGCCGCCCTGCGCCAGCACCCGCTATGGCAGGAATGGGGCGAGCGGCTGCACTATGTGCCGGTGGTGACACGTCAGGCCGAGCCTGGCATGTTGCAACAGCGCATTCCGGCCTTGCTGGACAGTGGCGCACTGGCCGAGGCCGCCGGACTGCCGCTGACGGTGGAACGCTCGCGCTTCATGATCTGTGGCAACCCGGCCATGGTGGAGGACACGCACCGCCAGCTGATGAAAATGGGTTTTCGCCTGAGTCGGCTGAGTGCACCCGGCCATCTGGTGCTGGAGAACGGCTGGTAAGAGACAAAAAAAGCCGCAGGACAATGCCTGCGGCTTTTTGCATGAAAGGCTGCGGGGGGCTTACTTGACGCAATCCACGCAGTACACCTTGCGGCCTTCCACATCGGTGGCCACCAGACCGTGAACGTCGGTTTCGAAGCCCGGCAGTTCGCGGTTGAAGGCCTGGGCAAAGCGCAGGTAGTCAACAATGGTCTTGTTGAAACGCTCGCCCGGAATCAGCAGCGGGATGCCCGGCGGGTACGGGGTCAGCAGCACGGCGGTGACGCGTCCTTCCAGCTGGTCTACCGGCACGCGTTCAATCTCGCGGTGCGCCATCTTGGCAAAGGCATCGGCCGGGCGCATGGCCGGCTCCATCTCGGACAGATAGATCTCGGTGGTCAGGCGGGCGATGTCGTGCTTGGTGTACAGCGCGTGAATGCGCTGGCACAAGTCCTGCAGGCCCACGCGTTCGTACTGCGGGTAGCGGGCGACAAAGTCCGGCATGGCGCGCCACAGTGGCTGGTTCTTGTCGAAGTCGTCCTTGAACTGCTGCAGCAGCGAAATCAGCGTGTTCCAACGGCCCTTGGTAATGCCGATGGTGAACATGATGAAGAAGCTGTACAGGCCGGTTTTTTCCACCACCACACCGTGTTCGGTGAGGTACTTGGTGACGATGGCGGCCGGAATGCCCATTTCTTCGAAGCTGCCGTCCACGTCCAGGCCCGGGGTCAGCACAGTGGCCTTGATCGGGTCCAGCAGGTTGAAGCCTTCCTCGATGCCGGCAAAACCGTGCCAGTGCGCGCCGGGTTTCAGTTCCCAGTCCACCGGGTCGCAGATGCCGTCGTCGGACAGCTCGTCCGGGCCCCACACGCTGAACCACCAGTCGTTGCCGTATTCTTCGTCCACCTTGCGCATGGCGCGGCGGAAGTCCAGTGCCTCTACCAGCGATTCCTCCACCAGTGCCTGGCCACCCGGCTGTTCCATCATGGCGGCTGCCACGTCGCAGCTGGCAATAATGGAATATTGCGGGCTGGTGGAGGTGTGCATCAGATAGGCCTCGTTGAACCAGGCGGTATCCAGCTGACGGTTTTGCGGGTCCTGCACCAGAATCTGCGAAGCCTGGCTGATACCGGCCAGCAGCTTGTGGGTGGACTGGGTGGAGAAGATCAGGCTGTCCTTGCAACGCGGGCGGCCTTCGCCAATGGCGTGGAAATCGCCATAGAAGTCGTGGAAGCTGGCATGCGGCAGCCAGGCTTCGTCAAAGTGCAGGGTGTCCACTTCGCCATCCAGAATGCCCTTGATCTCTTCCACGTTGTACAGAATGCCATCGTAGGTGGACTGGGTGATGGTGAGGATGCGCGGCTTGAGCTTGGGGTTCTTTTCCAGCGCTTCGCGGGCAAAGGGGTTGGCCAGAATCTTCTTCTTGATGTTTTCCAGCTGGAATTCCGACTTGGGAATCGGGCCGATGATGCCGTAGTGATTGCGCGTGGGCATCAGGAATACCGGAATGGCACCGGTCATCATGATGGCGTGCAGATTGGACTTGTGGCAGTTGCGGTCCACCAGCACGATGTCGCCGGCGGCTACGCAGCTATGCCACACGATTTTGTTGGAGGTCGAGGTGCCGTTGGTGACGAAGAACAGATGGTCGGCATTGAAGATGCGTGCCGCATTGCGTTCCGAGGCGGCAATCGGGCCGGTGTGGTCCAGCAGCTGGCCCAGTTCGTCCACCGCATTGCATACGTCGGCGCGCAACATGTTTTCGCCGAAGAACTGGTGGAACATCTGGCCTACCGGGCTTTTCAGGAAGGCCACGCCACCGGAGTGGCCCGGGCAGTGCCAGGAGTAGGAGCCATCATGGGCATAGTCCACCAGCGCGCGGAAAAACGGCGGCGCCAGGCTGTCCAGATAGCTCTTGGATTCGCGGATGATATGGCGTGCCACAAACTCCGGCGTGTCTTCGTGCATGTGGATGAAACCATGCAGCTCGCGCAGGATGTCGTTGGGAATATGGCGTGCAGTACGGGTTTCGCCGTACAGGTATACCGGAATGTCCGGATTACGGCGGCGGATTTCCGCCACAAAGCTGTACAGCTGGCCCAGAGCGTTTTCCGAGGCGTCGTCGGTCTGGAATTCTTCGTCGTCGATGGACAAGATAAAACCGGCTGCCCGGCTTTGCTGCTGGGCAAAGGAGGTGAGGTCACCATAGCTGGTGTAACCAATCACGCTCATGCCTTCGGCTTCCATGGCTGCTGCCAGTTCGCGGATGCCGGAGCCGCTGGTGTTTTCCGAGCGGAAGTCCTCGTCGATGATGACGATGGGAAAGTGAAAACGCATACCTGAGTCCTTGTCAGTCAAAACTCGGACACCACAGCCGGGGATGGCCATTCAGGAAGGCAGTCCTTGCCATGGGCAAGGACAATACCGTGCACCTGTAACGCCTGTCGGCCCGCAGCTTGCTGCAGTGTCACTCGGTGCGCGTTGGGGCGCAGTCGCTGGTCCCTGCCGGATGGCAGTGGGCGGGGCTGGCCTTGAGGCGCGTAAATATTACTGGGTGCGCACGAAAACCGGGGTGCGTCCTGCAGGCTGACGTGGAGTGGCCGCAGATCCCCGGCTTCCTTAGGGAGCACGCTGGGTGGTGCGTCCTTCACGTCGGCCGGCTTGGAGAACATCCCAAGAAAGCGCGCATTGTAGACCTTTTACCGTGCTTGTGTTGCACGGCAATATCCGTGTGTGAAAATAATCTGGAGGTTTGATCAAATATCCCGCTGAAATCCTTGTCTGGCAAGGATTTCAGCGGGATAGAGCGGGCTTAAAGGATTGTTTTAAGACAGTTTAGGTTGTTGGTGGCGCTGGCGGTTTGAGATTATTTTTTGTTGCTGACGACTGTTGTTTTTTTTCATTGCGCCGGCGATACAGACCCAGTGCCTTCAATACGATGGCACCACCACTGAGCGTGAGCAGGAAAACCAGCGGGCCGGCCACCAGCCAGGGAAACAGGGCCGCCAGTACGGCGAAGATCAACAGGCTCAGTCCAATGGTGAGAAAGGCCGTGGCCTCGCTGCTGTCTATGCTGCGGGTACCACGTACCACTGCGCCCAGTGCATCGCCAATACGTGCGGCCTGGCGAGCGGCGGCACTGGCACCGCTACGTGCGGCATGACCGGCATTGGGAAAACGCAGGGAAGCCTGCTGGCGCTGGCGCGGGTGCGTCAACACCGGCGTGCGTTTATGGCCGCTGAGCACCACTTCGGTAGACTGTTCCAGATCCTGCAAGAAACGGGCTGCCAGCTTGCCGGCCACGCTTTCGTCCTCGATGGCCACATCGATTTCCCGATTGGCCAGCCAGCTGGAAATGTTCAGGTTGGTGGAGCCGATCCGTGCCCAACGGCCATCGGCCACCGCTGTCTTGGCATGAATCATCGGCCCGTTCCACTCGAACACCCGCACGCCAGCCTCCAGCAGCGGCCGGTACATGGTGCGCGACACGGTGGCAATCCAGCGGATATCACTGGAGCGCGGCACCAGCAGGCGCACATCCACACCATCGCGCGCCGCCTGTTTCAGTGCGGACAGATAGGTGCTGGTACCCATGAAATAGGCATCGGTCAGCCACAGGGTGCGGCGGGCAAAGCTGGCAATCAGCATGTCCAGCCGCATCATGTGGGCGGTGGAAGGGGTGGTGGCAATCAAGCGGGCGGCGATAGTGCCGCATTCGGTCGGTGCGGCATCTGCCAGCCAGCTAGTCTCCAACGCTTGCCCGCAACTGGCCCAACTATCGGCAAAGGCTGCCAGTGCTTCGCGTACCAGGGGGCCGCGTAGCGACAGGCCCGTGTCACGCCAGGGGGCAATGCCGGTTTCTGGTCGGCCTTCCCAGCTGGAGCTGATGCACAGGCCGGAAATGAAGGCCAGCTGCCTGTCCACCACGATAAGCTTACGATGATTGCGCCCCAGCAGGCTAAGCCCGCCGGTCAGCGTGGGGGGATTATAGGCGCGCACTTCTGCACCGGCTGCCAGAAGTGGACGGAAGAAACCCGAAAGCCAGGGCTTCCAGCAGCCCAGCCAGTCATACAGCAGGCATACCCTGACGCCGGCAGTGGCTTTTTCGATCAGTAGCTGGCGGATCTCGCGGCCAAAGCGATCATTGGCCACGATATACATCTCGATGAACACCGATTCTTCCGCCCCGGCAATGGCCTGCCGCCAGGCCGGGAAGTTATCGGTGCTGTCATACAGCAGCGCAAGCTGATTGCCGGCAATCAGCGGTGCCCCGGCCGAGCGCGAGAAGGCCTGGTCGGCCAGCTGGCGTACGAAATCCTGGCTGAGTGCTGTAGTGGTATCGCTACGCATGATGGCTTTGTGTATGTTGTCGGACAATATTCTGAAATCAGCTATTTAGGCGGTTTTGGATTAAGCCGCCGTGCACCACAATGGGTCGTAAATTTGAATATGGGTGTCACAAAACTGGAAGAAAAATGTACTTTTTTTGCGGGTTTTCCCTGATTTTTTTGGGGAAAAATTCAATCAAACCATTGAAATTAAAAGGTTATTGCGCTGCGAGAAAAGTGGCAATAACTGGTTGCAAGGTCAAGCATGTTGCCCTTAGAATCGATTCATTCGATTCACAATTATAAGCAGGACAAAGCAATGGACAGACAGCGCTGGTTGCAGGGTACCCTGTACCACCCGGATTTCGAGCAGGACAGCTGCGGATTCGGCCTTATCACCCAACTGGACGACAAACCCAGCCACTGGCTGGTGGAAACCGCTATCTCCTCGCTGGCCAAACTGACCCACCGTGGAGCGGTGGCGGCAGATGGCAAGTCGGGCGACGGCTGTGGCTTGCTGTTTCGCAAGCCGGATGGCTTCCTGCGGGAAGTTGCGGCCGAGGCCGATATTGCCCTGAAGGCAGTGTACGCCGCAGGTCTGGTTTTCCACCACCCCGACAGTGAAATTGGCGATCGCAGCCTGCGTCGCCTGAAAGAGTTCCTGGAAGCCCAGCAACTGGAAGTGGCCGGTTTCCGCGTGGTGCCGACTGATGTC
The DNA here is from genome assembly GCF_030150775.1 of Aquitalea sp. Taxonomy (NCBI): domain Bacteria; kingdom Pseudomonadati; phylum Pseudomonadota; class Betaproteobacteria; order Neisseriales; family Chromobacteriaceae; genus Aquitalea; species Aquitalea sp. The sequence continues at coordinate 108,690 of NZ_JASLFG010000013.1, read as the reverse complement.
AGCGCCTGTGGCGAAGCCGCACTGGCCAGCTTGCCTGCCATTTCCCAGGTCTTTGTTAACTGTCCTTTCGGCATGGACGAGCTGACTTTCCAGCGCCGTCTGTACATGGGCCGTCGTCAGGCGGAAAAAGCCAACAAGGTGGACGACCCGGCGTTCTATCTGCCCACACTGTCGCCGCATACCTTGTCCTACAAGGGCTTGGTAACGCCGGAAAACCTGCCCAAGTTCTTCCTGGACCTGAACGACCCGCGTTTCGAGTCCAGCCTGGCGGTATTCCACCAGCGCTTCTCCACCAATACCTGGCCGCAATGGAAGCTGGCGCAGCCCTTCCGTTTCCTGGCGCACAACGGTGAAATCAACACCGTGCAGGGCAACCGTTACTGGGCACGTGCCCGCGAACGCATCATGGCCTCGCCGCACCTGGACATGGACGCGGTGCGCCCCATCGTGCAGACCGACGGTTCGGACTCGATGAGCCTGGACAATATGCTGGAAGGCCTGCTGATGGGCGGCATTCCTCTGTTCCGTGCGTTGCGCCTGCTGGTGCCGCCGGCCTGGCAGAACGTCGACTCCACCGACAAGGACCTGCGCGCCTTCTACGAATACAACTCCATGCACATGGAGCCGTGGGACGGCCCGGCCGGCATCGTGCTGACTGATGGCCGCTACGCCGCCTGTATGCTGGACCGCAACGGCCTGCGCCCGGCACGTTGGGTACTGACCCGCGACAATATCCTGACCATCGCCTCCGAAGTAGGCGTGTGGGACTACAAGCCGGAAGACGTAGTGCGCAAGGGCCGGGTGAAGCCGGGCCAGCTGTTTGCTGCCGACCTGGCTACCGGCGAGCTGCTGATGCCGGAAGACATCGACGCCATGCTCAAGAGCGCCAAGCCGTATCGTCAGTGGATCAAGGACAGCGCCAAGTATCTGGAGCTGTCGATCGAGGACGACGCCGGTATTGAAGCCATGGGCAAGGATGAGCTGACCCGTCTGCAAAAGCTGTACAACTTCAGCTATGAAGAGCGCGACCAGATCCTGCGCGTATTGGCTGAAGACGGCCAGGAAGCCGTCGGCTCCATGGGCGATGACACCCCGATGGCGGTGCTCAGCCAGAAAGTACGCTCGCCGTTTGACTACCTGCGCCAGCAATTTGCCCAGGTGACCAACCCGCCGATCGACCCCATCCGCGAAGCGGTAGTGATGTCGCTCAACAGCGTGTTTGGCCCCGAGCGCAATATGTTTGAAGAGAGTGCCGAGCACGCCAAGCGTCTGGAAGTGCGCTCGCCGGTGCTGTCGCACGAAAAATTCATCCGCGTCACCACCCGTCCGGAACCGTATCTGAAGGCCACCACCTTCGACCTGTGCTACGACCCGAGCGAAAGTTCGCTGCAACAGGCGATTGAAAAGCTGTGCCAGCACGTGATCGAAGCGGTCAACGAAGGCACGGTGATCGTGGTGCTGTCCGACCGCATCATCACCCAGGGCCGTCTGCCTATCCACGCCCTGTTTGCCACCGGCGCGGTACACCATGCGCTGATTGAAACCGGCCTGCGCTGCAAGACCAACATCTTGCTGGAAACCGGCACCGTGCGTGATGCGCACCAGATGGCCTGTGTCATCGGCTACGGTGCTACCGCGGTTTATCCCTACCTGGCCTACCAGAGCATCATCGATCTGGTGAACAGCGGTGTGGTCAACTGCAAGATCAACGAAGCGCTGCAGCACTATCGCAAGGGCATCAACAAGGGCCTGCTGAAAGTACTGTCCAAGATGGGTATTTCCACCATCGCCTCCTATCGTGGTGCCCAGCTGTTTGAAGCCGTGGGCATCCACAAGGATGTGGTGGATCTCTGCCTGAAGGGCACCGTGTCGCGCGTATCCGGTGCCAGCTTCGAGGACTTCGAAGACGACCAGCAACAACTGCTGCGCTTCGCCTTCAACCCGATGCGCCAGATTTCGCAAGGCGGCCTGCTCAAGTACGTGCATGGCGAGGAATACCACGCCTACAACCCGGACGTGGTGCAGCTGCTGCAAAAAGCGGTACAGAACGACGACTACCAGGCCTACCAGCAATACGCCGACACGGTGAACACCCGTCCGGTGTCCATGCTGCGCGACCTGATGAAGGTGAAACTGGCCGAGCAGCCGATTTCCGTCGACGAAGTCGAGCCGATCGAAGCCATTCTCAAGCGCTTTGACTCCGCCGGCATGTCGCTGGGCGCGCTGTCGCCGGAAGCCCACGAGGCACTGGCAACCGCCATGAACCGTCTGGGTGGCCGTTCCAACTCCGGTGAAGGTGGTGAAGATGCCTCCCGCTATGGCACCGAGCGCATGTCCAAGATCAAGCAAGTGGCCTCTGGCCGCTTCGGTGTAACCCCGCATTATCTGGTGAACGCTGAAGTGCTGCAGATCAAGGTAGCCCAGGGTGCCAAGCCGGGCGAGGGCGGCCAGCTGCCGGGCGATAAGGTCACCGGCCTGATTGCCCGCCTGCGTCACGCCAAGGAAGGCATCAGCCTGATTTCGCCGCCGCCGCACCATGATATTTACTCTATTGAAGACCTGGCACAGCTGATCTTCGACCTGAAGCAGGTCAACCCGACCGCGCTGGTGTCGGTAAAGCTGGTGGCCGAGCCGGGCGTGGGCACCATTGCCGCCGGCGTGGCCAAGGCCTATGCCGACCTGATCACCATCTCCGGTTACGACGGTGGTACCGGTGCCTCGCCGCTCACCTCGGTGAAATACGCCGGCTCGCCGTGGGAACTGGGCCTGTCCGAAGCCCAGCAAGTGCTGCGTGCCAACGGCCTGCGTGGCCGGGTACGGGTACAGACCGACGGTGGTCTGAAAACCGGTCTGGACGTGATCAAGGCAGCCATCCTCGGTGCGGAAAGCTTTGGCTTCGGTACCGGCCCGATGGTGGCGCTGGGCTGCAAATACCTGCGTATCTGCCACCTGAACAACTGCGCCACCGGCGTGGCCACACAGGAAATCAAGCTGCGCTCCAAGTACTTCCTTGGCCTGCCGGAAATGGTGATGAACTACTTCCTGTTCATCGCCCGCGAAACCCGCGAATGGATGGCCAAGCTGGGCGTACGCAGCATGGAAGAGCTGATCGGCCGCATGGACCTGATGGAGCTGCTGGAAGGCGAAACCGCCAAGCAAGGCAAGCTGGACCTGTCGCCGCTGCTGTCGCAAGGCACGGTGCCGGACGATGTGCCGCGCTTCTGCATCAGCGACAGCAACCCGTCCTTTGACAAGGGCGAGCTGGCCGAGCAGATCCTGGCCGATGCACTGCCTGCCATCCATAACAAGCAGATGCTGGAACTGTCCTACCCGATCGAGAACATCCATCGCTCCATCGGTGCCCGCCTGTCTGGCGAAATTGCCCGTGTGCATGGTGCGGCAGGCCTGCCGTTTGGCTGCCTCAAGGTCAAGTTCAACGGCAGCGCCGGTCAGAGCTTTGGCGTGTGGAACGCCTCGGGCCTGCACCTGGAACTGGAAGGCGATGCCAACGACTACGTCGGCAAGGGCATGGCTGGCGGTCGCGTCACCATCTACCCGCCGAAGAATGCGGCGTATGAAAGTGGCGAAGCCATCATCATCGGCAATACCTGCCTGTACGGTGCTACCGGTGGCCAGCTGTTTGCTGCCGGCGTGGCCGGCGAGCGTTTCGGCGTGCGTAACTCCGGCGCGCTGGCGGTCATCGAAGGCGCAGGCGACCACTGCTGCGAATACATGACAGGCGGTACCGTGATCGTGCTGGGTGAAACCGGCTACAACTTCGGTGCCGGCATGACCGGTGGCTTTGCCTTCGTCTACGACCCGGGCGAGCGCTTTGCCTACCGCTACAACAATGAACTGGTCGACATTCACCTGATCAACGGCGAAGCAATGGGCATGTACCGTGCCTTCCTGCTGGAGAAGATTGCCAAGCATGTCGAGCTGACCGGCTCCGAAACCGGCCGCGCCATGCTGCAGAACTTCGACGACTACGTGGACTACTTCTGGCTGGTGAAGCCGAAGGCCGCCACGCTGGACAGCCTGCTCAAGGATTGACGATCACGGGCGGGGCGTTTGCCCCGCCGCAATGGAAACAACAGGGTCTGCAGCCATCCACAAGGCCGGACCCGCAGTCAGGAAACGATCATGAGTGACGTATTCCAGTTCATGAAGCTCTCCCGCAACCCCGGCGAAAAAGTCGAAGCTGCGGTGCGCAAGATTGAGTTCAAGGAAATCTACCAACCGCTGCATCAGGTGGATGCAGCCGAACAGGCCGGGCGCTGCCTGTCCTGTGGCAACCCCTATTGCGAATGGGAATGCCCGGTACACAACTACATCCCCAACTGGCTGAAGCTGGTGGACGAAGGCAAGCTGTTTGAAGCAGCCGAAATGTCGCACAAGACCAACAGCCTGCCGGAAATCTGTGGCCGCGTCTGCCCGCAAGACCGCCTGTGCGAAGGCGCTTGCACGCTGAACCAGGGTGGTTTTGGTGCCGTTACCATCGGCAGCATCGAAAAATACATCACCGACGAAGCCTATAAAGCTGGCTGGCGTCCGGACATGTCCAAGGTGATCTGGAGCAACAAGAAGGTTGCCGTCATCGGCGCCGGCCCGGCAGGCCTTGCCTGTGCTGACGTATTGGTGCGCAACGGCGTGAAACCGGTGGTGTACGACCGTTACGAAGAAATCGGCGGCCTGCTCACCTTCGGCATCCCCGAATTCAAGCTGGAAAAGGCCGTGGTGCAGCGCCGCCGCGAAATCATGCAAGGTATGGGCGTGGAATTCGTGCTGAATACCGAAATCGGCAAGGACATCGAAATCGAAGCCCTGCTGGAACAGTACGACGCCGTGTTCATGGGCATGGGTGCCTACAAGTACATGAAAGGTGGCTTTGCCGGTGAAGACCTGCCGGGCGTGCTGGAAGCGCTGCCTTATCTGGTCAACAACGTGCGCCAGTGCATGGAAAGCCTGCCGGCAGACGAAGCGGCCGTTTCCATGGCCGGCAAGCGCGTGGTGGTGCTGGGTGGTGGTGACACCGCCATGGACTGCAACCGCACCGCCATCCGTCAGGGTGCCAAGCGCGTTACCTGCGCCTACCGCCGTGACGAAGCCAATATGCCGGGCTCCAAGCGCGAAGTGGCCAATGCCAAGGAAGAGGGCGTGGAGTTCCGCTGGAACAGCCAACCGGTGGGCATCGAACAGCTGCCCAATGGCGCGCTGGCGGTGATTCTGGCCGAAACCCGCCTGGGCGAGCCGGATGCCAAAGGCCGTCGCAATGCCGAAATCGTAGTGGGCAGCGAAGAGCGCATCGAGTGCGACCACGTCATCATCGCCTTCGGCTTCCAGGTGGAAGCAGCCAGCTGGTTTGACCGCGCCGGCATCAGCAGCCAGGCCAATGGCCGCACCATCGCCTCGGAAAAGTCCAAGTTCAAGTACCAGACCAGCCACGCCAAGATCTTCGCCGGTGGTGACCAGGTACGCGGTGCCGACTTGGTGGTACGTGCGGTGTTCGAAGGTCGTCAGGCAGCGGAAGGCATGCTGAGCTACCTGCAGGTGTGGTAAGCGCTGGCTGCCAGTTGCTTTGTGTTAAAGAGGCCCGCCGACTGGCGGGCTTTTTCTTTATGTATGCGGTATGTGGCTGTAGCCAAGGCAGCTGTTACAATGTGCCGTTTTTGATTTTGTTTATGCAGACTGGTTTGCACACCATCTGCTCAGCCCGCACGCATTTTGGAATGTGGTGGCCTGCACGCCGTGTGTACACGGCGAGATGCATGTCCGGCCATCATTGTTTGCCATGTATGAGGTATTCATGAGTCGTTTCCTGTCAATGAGCGACACGGCGGCCAGCAAAGGCTGGCACGCAATAGCGGTACTGTTGCTGTCTTTCATCTATGTTGCCGTCTGCAGTGTGGGGCATACGGTAGCGCTGCGCTATGCCTTGCAAGGCGGCCTGCTGCTGTTGGCACTTCCATTGCTGCAGCGCAGTGTGCCCACCTTCCGGGCGGCCAGATATCCCATCATCCTGCTGGCCCTGTTCATGGCCTATGCCACCTTGCATACCTTGCTGTTTTCACGCTGGCCAGCCATTTCCATGGCGGAACTGCGCAGCCAGCTGGGCATGGCTACCTTGTGGTTCTTTATCGGAATGGTTCTGTACCGGGTATGGCGCAAGTATTCCATCATCGATGTTGTCATCGCCGGAGGGGTTGCCCTGGCGCTGGCCGAGTTCGGCCTTGAGGCCTATCAGTATCTCGCGACTGGTACCTGGCCTTATCGCGAAACATTTTCCACACCCACGTATCTTGAGTTCACCTTCCTGATCAACTTCGTGTTGGCCTTTGTCGTCGCTACCCTGTGTTTTGGTCATTGGGGCCGGCAACGGGTCAGCCGCATCAGCAAACCATGGCTGCTGGCCATTCTGGCCTTGTTCGTGTTCGTCAGCCTGCATGCTGCTGCGCGCAACGGCATGATAGGCATGGTCTACCTCAGCTTTTCCATGCTGCTGTTATATTCCATTTTCCAGGGGGTGAAGCATGGCTGGGCTAAGCTCTTGCTGATCTGGCTGGTGGTGATTGGAACGCTGAGCGGACTGGTGGTGTATGCCATCAAGCAAGACAGTCGCAATCTGGCGTTTACCGAATCGGTGGCTGCCGGCTGGGACTATCAGCATCACCCCAGCTGGACGCAGATCGGCCCCTTGCCGTTGATGTCAAACGGTGAGCCGGTGGATGACTCGGCCTTCAAACGCGTGGCCTGGATTCACAGTGGTCTGGACATGATTGCCAGCCATCCCCTTGGTTTTGGCTTCATGCGAGAGGTTTTTTCCCAGGCGGCCACCAGCATGGGCATCAAGAATAATCTGGGGCATGCGCATAGCGGTTTCATTGATCTGGGGGTGGCCTTGGGTATTCCCGGCATTGTGCTGTGGTTGCTGTTTTGTGCCAGCCTGTTTGTCACCGGCTACCGGCGCTTCCGCTATCAGCAGGATGTTCGCGGACTGATGCTGATGCTGATGGTGTGTGGTTTTCTGGGGCGCATGCTCAACGAGAGCATCTTCCGCGATCACATGCTGCAGTTGTTGTTGTTTGTGGCCGGTGCCTTGCTGGCAGAGATGATTGCCATGGCCAAGCCGGATCAAGGCGATGGATGTTGAGCCGCCACCGTTGGTGGTGGCCCTTGGCGTTTTGGCAGAACCGGTCCATTTACTTTACCCATGCAGCTTGCAATGCATTACCCCGTGTCTGCTGTTCAGGATGTAACAATTGACAATGAATAATCATCCCCCTTGTGTGTCGATCTGGACGGAACGCTGATCTACTCCGACATGCTGCATGAATCCACGCTGAGCATGTTGAAGGCCAGTCCGCTGGCCGCATTTTGCCTTCCCGGCTGGCTACTGCAAGGCAAGGCCGTGCTAAAAGAAAAAGTGGCTGCCGCAGGTGATTTCAATCCGGCCACCCTGCCTTATAACCAGCCTTTTTTAGACTGGCTGCGTACACAACGCGCAGCTGGACGAAGGCTGATTCTGTGTACGGCATCCGACCAGAAAATTGCCCAACGCATTGCAGAACACCTGCAGGTGTTTGACGAGGTGATGGCTAGCGAAGGGGCCGTCAATCTGGCTGGGGCCAACAAGGCTGATGCGCTGGTGCAGCGCTTTGGTGAAAAGGGTTTCGATTACGCTGGCAACTCCACTGCCGATATTGCCGTCTGGGAGCGCGCACGCAAGGGTGTCGTGGTGAATGCCTCCGCTACCGTGCAGCAAGATGCCGAAAGTTGCGTAGAGGTCGAAAAGGTATTCGCCGGTCCTTGCAAGGGCATTGCCGTTTGGCGGCGCGTATTGCGCATGCACCAGTGGCTGAAGAACATCCTGCTGTTCATTCCCCTGATTGCTGCCCATCGCATTACCGACATGGATGCATGGCTGTCCTTGCTGTTGGGCTTTCTGGCGTTCAGTCTGTGCGCATCTTCGGTTTATATCGCCAATGACTTGCTGGACCTGGAAAGCGATCGCGCCCATCCGCGCAAATGCCAGCGTCCGTTTGCCTCGGGTTCGGTCCCGGTCTGGCAGGGATGTATTGCCGCACCATGCCTGCTGGTGGCCAGCTTTGGCATTGCCTGCCAGGTGGGTGGTAGCTTCATGTCCTGGCTGGCGGGGTATTTCTTGCTGACCTGCCTGTATTCGCTCAAGCTCAAGCAGCTGGCACTGGTGGATTGTCTGACCCTGGCCTTGCTCTACACCTTGCGCATTCTGTCCGGAGCGGCTGCCGTGTCGATGACCCTGTCGTTCTGGCTACTGGCCTTTTCCGGTTTCCTGTTCCTGTCGCTGTCCTTCGTCAAACGCTTTGCCGAGCTGCAAATGCAGATCCTGCACAACAAGCACAAAGCCCATGGCCGGGGTTATTACTCGAGTGATGCGCCATTGGTGCAAATGCTGGGGATTGCATCCGGGTTTTCCGCTGTACTGGTATTGGCCATGTATTTGAACAGCAAGGAAGTGCTGCTGCTGTATCGTAACCCGGAGTGGATCTGGGGAACGGTGCCGGTCATGCTGTTCTGGATCAGCTGGATGTGGCTGCGGGCCGTACGGGGCCAGATGCATGACGACCCGCTGGTGTTTGCCGTGAAAGACAAGGCCAGTCTGATGGCCGGACTGCTGTTTGCCCTGTTGCTGCTGGCAGGTTCAGTAGGAGGCATGGCATGAAGGTGTATTCATGGGGCCGGCTCAGTGGTGAGCAGCACGCGGTGAGCATGCTTGCCAGTACCCGCAGTTTGCCCCCGCTGGCCGAGGGACAACGCGCATTGCCACACGGCATGGGCCGCAGTTATGGCGACAGCTGCCTGAATCCGCAGGGGGCATTGTGGAAAACCACCGCGCTGGATCACTACGTTTCATTCGACCCTGATACCGGCCTGCTGGTGTGCGAAGCCGGCATCCTGCTGCGGGATATCCAGCGTACTTTCATTCCCCGGGGCTGGATCCTGCCTGTCACTCCCGGCACCCAACTGGTGACCGTAGGTGGTGCCATTGCCAACGATGTACACGGCAAGAACCATCATGTGCATGGTTCCTTTGGCGACCATGTCCGCCAGCTGCGCCTGCTGCGCACCGATGGCAGCGTGATTGAGTGCGGTCCGGCACAGAATGCAGACTGGTTTGCCGCCACCGTGGGCGGGCTGGGGCTGACCGGTGTCATTACCCAGGCCTGCCTGCAATTGCGCCCGGTAGCCGGGCCGTGGATGGAGACGGAAACCTGTCCTTACCATTCGCTGGATGACTTTTTTGAGCTGGCCGATGCCTCGGAGGCACAATGGGAACACACCGTGTCCTGGATCGACTGCATGTCTGGCAGTCACAGTCGTGGCATCTTCATGCGCGGCAATCCTGCCTCGGCAGACAACAGTCAGCCAGAACCCGCGGCCAAGGCACTGACGGTTCCCCTGGTGCCGCCGGTTTCGCTCATCAATCCGCTGTCCTTGCGCCCCTTCAATGCGGCTTATTTCCATGCGCAGGCACGTAAATCCGGGCGTCGCATCCAGCACTATGCCAGCTATTTTTATCCGCTGGACAATCTGCTGGAGTGGAACCGCATCTATGGCCCGCGCGGTTTTTACCAATACCAGAGCGTGGTGCCACGGCACGTTGGCCAGGACGCCGTCGCTGCCATGCTGAAAGAAATTACCCGTTCCGGTGCCGGCTCCTTCCTGGCGGTGCTGAAAACATTCGGTAACCGCCAGGCCGTGGGCATGATGAGTTTTCCTCAGCCGGGCGTGACGCTGGCGCTGGATTTCCCCAACAAGGGTGCACCGACCCTGGCCTTGTTCGACAGGCTGGATGCCATCGTGCGCGAGGCCGGTGGCCGCCTGTACATGGCCAAGGATGCGCGCATGCCGCGCGATTTGTTCGAGGCCGGCTATCCCCGGCTTGCCGAATTCCTCAACTATCGTGATCCGGGCCTCAGTTCCGCCCTGTCACGCCGTCTGATCGGATACTGATGTCTAGCATGCGTAAAATTGTGATCGTGGGGGCCACCTCTGCCATGGCCGAGCATTGTGCCCGCCTGTGGCTGCAACAAGGTGTGGACGAAATGGTGCTGATCGGCCGCGATGTACAACGTACCGACCGTGTTGCCGCGGATTTGCGTGTGCGTGCTCCGCAGTGCCGGATCCAGACCATCAGCAGTAATTTTCTGCAGCCGGAGGCCATTGCCAGTACGGTAGAGCAGGCCTGCGCCACCATTAGTCCGGACATTGTGCTGATCGCTCATGGCTCCCTGCCCGAGCAGGCGCTTTGCCAGCAAGACCTGCAGGACAATCGTACCGCGCTGGAAGTGAATGCCATTTCACCGGTGCTGTTTGCCGAAGCCTTTGCCACGCATCTGGAACAGGCAGGGCAGGGCAAGCTGGTATTGATTGGCTCGGTGGCCGGGGATCGTGGCCGCAAGTCCAACTATGTGTATGGTGCCGCCAAAGGCCTGGTGACGCGTTATGCACAAGGCCTGCAACATCGCTTTGCCGGCAGCCGGATTCAAGTGGTACTGGTCAAGCCAGGCCCGACCGACACCCCGATGACCGCTCATCTCAAGAGCAGCGGAGCAAAACTGGCGAGTGTGGAACAGGTGGCCGGCAATATCGTATCCGGTGTGGCGCGCGGCAAGGCCGTGATTTATGCACCGGCCAAGTGGCAGTTGATCATGCTCATCATCCGGCATTTACCTCGTGTCATTTTCAACCAGATGAATATCTGACCAGCAGAACCGCGATTACATGAAGCCGAATTTCACATCGAACCGCAGCAAATTCCAGTTCTGGCTATTGCTCCTGACTGTGTATGCAGTTTTTGTCCCTTTGATGCCCGGTATGCCATCCGGTGGTCTGGACGAATCATGGCAACTGGGAGTCAACGAGGCCTTGGCCAAGGGCATGGTGTTTGGTCGCGACCTGATCTTTACATTCGGGCCTTACGCATCGGTCTATGCCAATAAATACCATCCTGCCGTCGCGCACAGCATGCTCTGGTCAGGTTTTTTCCTGGGTAGTTGTTTCTTTCTGGCCGCGATTCTGAATTTCGCCAGTTTGTCCTTGCGGATGACGCTATTCTTGGTACTGGTTTTGGCGGTCAACTTCGCGTTTGATCCGCGTTTCCTGGTCTATCCGCTGTTGGTGTTTGCTGCGCTGACCAGGCTGGACTGGAGCCCGCTGCGGATGCCAGGGCAATACTTGGCCAGGTTGCTGCTGGTCTCGGCCTTGTTTGCGCCCTTCGGCATGATTGTGCTGGTCAAAGGGTCGTTTCTGGTGACCTGTCTGTGCGGAATGGTGCTTTCCTCTGCCTTCCTGTTCAGAAGAAAGCAATGGCTGCTCGCCGCTCTGGTGGTGATACTTCCTTTTGCCACCATGGCCGGATTCTGGTGGTTGGCAGGACAGCCGATGGATGCATTGCCGGATTACTTCCGGTCCATGCTCCCGATCATTTCGGGTTATACCGAGGCGATGGCCTACAACAGCCGCGTCAGTGAACTATTGTTGTACCTGCTGGCGGCCATCCTGCTGCTGGTTGTCGCAGCAAGAGAGCTGGAACTGCATTTTTTCGACAAGATGCTCTTTCTGGCCTGTCTGTTTGTCACTTTGTTCATTACCTTCAAGGCCGGCTTCGTCAGACATGATGGCCACGCGGTGATTGCCGCCAGCAGCCTCGCCATTTGTGCGGTCCTGGTTTGCTCCCGGGTTGACAGCAGAAACGCCCGCTCTGTGCTGGCCTTGTCGTTCATTGTCTGGCTCGGTGTGTGTGCCCTGCATAACAAACCACTCCCCAAGCAGGCATTGCAGGCAGTCGCCTCTACGTATGGCAATCTGTTCAAGGGGAGCTACTATCGCCTTTTCGAGCCAGACGCCATCCCACAGCGTTACAAGGTCCGCATGACGGAAATTGCCAAAGAGGGAAAGTTTCCCTTGTTGCATGGCAGCAGTGATGTTTATTCCTATGACCAAGCCTTTCTGATTGCCACTGGGAATGACTGGCGGCCTCGTCCCATTTTCCAGAGTTATTCGGTTTATACCGACACACTCTCACAAATCAACCTGCAGCATCTGTCTTCACCCCGTGCTCCGGACAACATTTTCTTCAAGGTCCAGCCAATCGATGAGCGTTTGCCATCCCTGGAGGATGGTGCCAGCTGGATGGCACTGTGGCAGGAATATCATCCGGTTCGTCAGTTTGATGACTATCTGCAGCTGGCAAAAAATACAAGCCAGCCTGCGGCGCGCTTGTCTGCCGAGGGGCTTGAAACGCGCATGGCCCGTCTGGGCGAGGAGATCCGCGTTCCGGACAACGGTAGTGTTGTTGTCATGCGGGTCCATGTGCAGAAAAACCAGTTGGGTAATCTGGTATCTGTGTTGTTCAAACCAGCCTTGCTGTCAGCGCAGCTGAAATTGGCCAATGGCAAGGTCAGATCATTCCATGTGGTGTCCGGCATGATGAGCGCCGGGTTTGTTGTTTCTCCTCTTGTCGAGACGACCAGGGAATTCAACATGGTTTATGTGCAAGATCCAGCCTTGCTGGATAAAAAAGTCAAAAGCATCTCGATATTGTCCGACTCGAGAATCATGTTGTGGAATTCGAATTTTACGGTAGAGTTTTTACCTTATTTCATGCGTCATATTTGATTGTTGATTTTATGGTGAGCGAGGGAAAGGCATTCTGTGATAAAAATTAATAATATAGCAGATTCACAATGGTTATTGCGCCTTCTTTTGCTGGCGTCATTGTTGATACTGATTTTTCTATTTTTGGCGTAATTTATAACTATGTAATCATCTCTTTTTTTGATGGTTTATTACTTTGATTTTTCAAGTTTTCTTTTTTGAAATTTAAATTGAGGTGGGCTGGTGAGATCATTAAATAGTTCCCGATGTCTTCTGTTTTTTAGTATGGTTATATTTTTCTTGATATTTGGGCTGGCTATTATTGGGGGATGGAAGAATTATACGGCTATTCCATTCTGGGATATGTGGGATGGTACGATTGAATTTTTGTTGAAAGTTCGTGCTGGTGATTATGGTGTATGGTGGGAGCAGCATAACGAGCATCGGATTATTCTGGCGAGAGTTATATTTTGGCTGGATTCGAAATTTTTCGGAGATGCAAGCATCTTTTCAGTGTTCGCAAATTACTGCCTTTTTGTTTTTAGTGGTTTTGTTTTTTATTTTTACGCGAAAGCACTTTCTTATAAGGAGCAACTTTCAGAGAATTATTTTTTCACTCTTGTTTTCATCATATTTTCATGGATTTTTTTGCTGACGCAATCTGATAATTTTTACCTGGCATTTCAATCTCAATTTATCTTGGCTCAGCTACTGCCTTTGGTTGCATTTTATTTTCTTGCTCGATATGTTCAACTGGGTCGGACTCCCTGCTTTATTTATGCATTTTGTTGTGCTGCATTGGCAATTGGTTCTATGGCCAATGGCGTGCTGGTTTTTCCGTTAATGTTTATCTATGCATGCTTGCAAGGCATAGATAAGAAGAAATGCGTTGTATTACTGCTTTTGGCGATTGTTTTTCCTGCGGTATATTTTTTTCATTATCATGCTCCGGATGGGCATGGTCATTTAATGGAGGCTCTCCTTGGGAGGCCTGGTCGCTTCCTTTGCTATGTGTTGATGTATATTGGTAGTCCCTTTTATTATTTATCTGGTAACACGGTATTTAGTCCCATTTTGGCGATATTGGCAGGTGGGGTTTTTATATCACTAGTATTGCTTTCTTTCGGACGGTTGTGGCAAGAAAGACAAAAATCGGCATTCATTCTTGCATTATTTTTTTTCATCACTTACATCATCGGAACAGCAGTTGGTACAGCTGGCGGGCGCTTGATATTCGGTGTTGAGCAGGCATTGGAGAGCAGGTATACCACGCCGGCAATCATGGCATGGGCGGCTTTGGCACTCGTGTTGGGAAAAACTTTTTCCTTTACAAGTGTCCGCAGCATGAAAATGTTATATGCAGGTAGTATTTTCTTGATGGTTGTCATGCTCGGTTTTCAGCTTAAAGTGCTGAAGCCGGTTGATCCTATATATAAAGTACGTGAGCAAGCTGCACTGGCTCTTGCCTTGCAAGTAAATGATGCTCAGTATCTTCAGATGTTATTTCCCGACCCTGATTATCCATTGAAAATAAGCAATGAGGCAGCAGCTAAGGGAATTACTGTCTTTGCTAGAGCACCATTTTCAGAAATGCGTGGCAGTATTGGCAAAAAAGTGGATATAAATAATATTCATGACTGTATTGGTTCGGTCGATCATGTTTCCGGGTTGGCCCGTGCGCCAGATTACATCCGTCTTGATGGCTGGATTTATTCATCGATTGATAAAAAATCGCCAGAGCGTATGACCATCGTCAATGAACAAGGACTGATCGCTGGCTATGCCGTTGTCGGAATGCCAAGAGACGATGTCGCTAATAAATTTGGCATTCCTGCCAGGAGTTCTGGTTTTGGTGGTTACATCAAAAAATCACTGTTGACGCAATCGATGTACGGCATAGGTACTACGCCGCAGTGCCGCTTCGTCATGAAGTGACACTTCACCTAGAACATACTTATCTATTGCTTCCTGATTATCAGGTTGAGGAAGCAGGCAAAATGGAAGTGCTGATGAGCAATAAAATTATTCTTCCCGGCGGTGCCGGTCTGGTCGGTCAGAATCTGGTGGTTCACCTGAAAAGAGCGGGTTATACCAATCTGGTGGTGCTGGACAAGCACAAGACCAATCTGGAAATCCTGCGCAGCCTGCATCCGGACATTACTATTGAATATGCCGATCTGGCTGAACCGGGTGAATGGGAACGCCATTTTGAAGGTGCAGCCGCGCTGGTGATGTTGCAGGCACAAATCGGTGCCCCCACGCTGGAGCCCTTTGTCCGCAACAATATCACCTCCACCAAGCATGTACTGGCAGCCATCAAGCGCTACAACATTCCTTACACCGTACATATCAGTTCGTCGGTAGTGGAGTCGGTGGCGAACGATGATTACACCAACACCAAGAAAGAGCAGGAAGAAATGGTGCTGGCCAGTGGCATCAATTGTGTGGTGCTACGGCCAACCCTGATGTTTGGCTGGTTTGATCGCAAGCATCTGGGCTGGTTGTCGCGCTTCATGCAGAAGGTACCGGTGTTCCCCATTCCCGGCGATGGCCGCTATATGCGTCAGCCGCTGTATGTTGGCGATTTTGCCAGCATTATCGTCAGCTGCCTGAAGTCGGGTATCCACGGTCAGGTTTTCAATATCAGTGGCCGGGAAAAGATCGACTACGTGGACATCATTCGTGCCATCCGCCAGGCTGTCGCAGCCAAAACCATGCTGCTGCACATTCCTTATGGCCTGTTTTATGTCCTGCTCAAAATCTGGGCCCTGTTTGACCGCAATCCGCCCTTTACGGCAGATCAACTCAAGGCACTGGTGGCGCATGACGAGTTCGAGGTCATTGACTGGCCAGCCATTTTCCAGGTGACACCAACGCCATTCAGTCAGGCGGTGGACGCAACTTTCAACGACCCGCAATACAGCCGGGTAGTACTGGATTTCTGAGCATGAGCAAACAACGCATTGCAGTACTGGGTGCCGGGCCCATGGGGCTGGCCGTGGCTTATCAGCTGGCACGGGACGGTCATGAGCCGGTCCTGTTCGAAGCAGATGACCGGGTGGGTGGCATGACCGCCACTTTTGATTTTGATGGCCTGGATATCGAACGCTATTACCATTTTCATTGCATCTCCGACCATGCCTTCCTGCAGATGCTGGATGAGTTGAATCTGGGCAGCAAGATGCAATGGGTGGAAACCAAAATGGGCTACTGGTACCAGAACCGTTTGCAACCATGGGGTAATCCCATGGCGCTGCTGCGGTTCAAGGGGCTGGGTCTGGTGGCCAAATTCCGTTACGGCCTGCATGCCTTTCTCTCTACCAAGCGTGACGACTGGAAGCCGCTGGATCATGTCGAGGCGACTGGCTGGATCCGCCGCTGGGTAGGCGAAGAGGCTTATGAAGTGCTGTGGCGTCGCCTGTTTGATTACAAGTTTTACGACTACAGCTCCAACCTGTCTGCGGCCTGGATCTGGAGCCGTATCCGCCGTATCGGTCGCTCGCGCTACAGCCTGTTCCGCGAAAAACTGGGCTATCTGGAAGGTGGCTCGGCAACCTTGCTGCAAGGCATGCGCGACGATATCACCGCACATGGCGGGGAAATCCGTCTGAGCACGCCGGTCAAGCGGGTGGTGATGGCCGAAGGCAAAGTGCGAGGCGTGGAAACCGCCTCCGGGATCGAAGCCTTTGACAAGGTCATCAGCACGGTCCCGCTGCCGTTTATCCCCAGAATCATGCCGGACTTGCCCGCAGAGGTGCTGCAGAAGTTCCAGCAGATCAAGAACATTGCAGTCGTCTGTGTCATTGCCAAGCTGAAAAAGCCGGTAACGGAAAACTTCTGGCTCAACACCAATGACGAGGAAATGGATATTCCCGGTCTGGTGGAATACAGCAATTTGCGCCCGTTAGACCAGCATATTGTTTATGTCCCGTTTTACATGCCGGGCGAGCATGCCAAGTATGCCGAGCCGGATGAAGTGTTCCTGGGCAAAGTGAAGCGCTATCTCAAGAAGATTAATCCGGCGCTGCAGGACGACGATTTCATCGCCATGCGGGCCAGCCGTTATCGTCATGCACAGCCGATCTGCGATCCGGGTTATCTGGAGCAGCTGCCGCCGGCAGCATTGCCGGTTCAGGGCCTGTGGGTGGCGGATACCTCGTATTACTACCCGGAAGACCGTGGTATTTCCGAGAGTATCGGCTATGGCCGGGCACTGGCGCAAAAGGCGGTGGGATGATCCGTCATTTCATGTCGCGCCAGTTCCTGGTGTTTCTGCTGACCGGGGGATTGGCTGCTGCGGTCAACTTTGGCTCGCGCATTGTGTACAACCAGCGGTGTGACTTTTCCACTGCCGTGATCCTGGCTTATCTCACCGGGATGGTGACCGCCTTTGTGCTGGCCCGAATGTTTGTCTTCAAGCAAAGCAGCCAGTCCATGCACCGTTCTGCGCTGTATTTCACCTTGGTCAACCTGGTTGCAGTGATACAGACCTGGCTGATCAGCATGGGCTTGGCACTCTACCTGTTGCCCATGCTCGGCGTGACGCACTTCAGCCGGGAGATTGCCCACGCCATCGGGGTGGCAGCCCCGGTGTTCACCAGTTATCTGGGACACAAACGCTGGTCCTTCCGCTGACACAGGCATGAAGCTGAATCGACCACTACTGGCATTTGCCGCACTGACTGCCTGTTATCTGACAGCCTTGCTGGTTTCGGATGTCCGGCATGACATGTTTGCCCGTTTGCCTGCGCTGGCCAGCATCATGCCGGCCCTCATGGGCATGGCCTTCTTGTCATTTTTCCTGCGCTATCTGCGCTGGTATTACCTGCTGCGGCGTAGCGGGCATGAGCAGCCATTTGGCCTGGGTTTTTGCATTTATCTGTCAGGCTTCGCTTATACCGCAACGCCCGGCAAAGTAGGGGAGCTGATCCGCATCCGCTACCTGCAGCGACTTGGCATTGCGCACGAGCAGGTATTGTCGGCCTTCATCTATGAACGCGGCTGGGACTTGCTGGTGGTGCTGCTGCTGACCATGCCCGGCATGTTGAGCGCGCCTCTGTTTCCGGTGTTGGCCCTGTTTGTGGGTGCAGTGTTGCTGGTGTTGGCCATCCTGATGCGGCAGCCGCGCTGGTTGGGACGCTTGCATGCAAGGTTGCGCCTGTATCGATGCCGCAGGCTGTACCGGCTTATGCGCTTGCTGCAGCGTGGCATGCGCGGTGGATTACGCTGGTTGGGCTGGCAAGACATGCTCGTTGCCGCCGTAGCCGGCCTGGCGGCCTGGTCACTCACTGCCACGGCCTTTGTCTGGCTGGTGCAGTCTTTATCCCCCGGCATGACCTGGTGGCCGCTATTCTCCAGTTATCCACTGGCCATGCTGGCAGGGGCTGCCTCCATGTTGCCTGGTGGCATTGGCTCCACCGAGTCGGTCATCGTGGCCAGCCTGCTATGGCAAGGTGCTTCAATGCCGACTGCTGTTCTGGCCGCCGTGGGCATCCGCTTTGCCACCATGTGGTTTGCCGTCTTGCTGGGGATGGTCGCCATCGGGCTGGCTGAATGGAAACTGCCAGACCATACCACGCATTAGGGCCCCAAGCCGTCAGCAGACCATTCAGCGCCGCGGCAACTGCGCCAGGCATGCCTTGTTCAGGCGGCTGCGTGTCCGGTCGAACAGCCAGCCCCACTTATTGAAATACTGCACGGCAGAGCGGATGTGGGCTTTCAGCAATTTCCTGTCGGTATACGATGCCTTGGCAAAATGATGGGTCACCGTCATCTGTGGCAGATACAGATTGCCAAACTGCACGGCACAGCGACGTGACAGATCGACATCTTCCATATACATGAAGAAATTGTCATCAAAGCCGTTCAATTCCAGCAGCGCCGCAGCGCGGAACAACATGAAGCAGCCGGACAGTGACGGGGCAAAAAAGGCCTTGTCAAAGTCGGCGTGACGCAGCATGTAGCGCTGGTCCAGCTTCTCTGCCAGTACGGGCAGGAAACGGCGTGCAAACAGATTGGCCGGGCTGGGGAGCAGTTTGCACAGCTCCTGCTGCGTGCCATCCGGGTAAACGATGCGCGGCATGAACAAGCCCGCGGCATGCCCGCTCAGCCCTGTCAGAAAACGGTCCAGATCCGCGCTGTGAAACTGGATGTCCGGATTGCAAATCAGAAAGTAATCCGCTTGTCCGGCAAATGCCCGTATGGCCTGATTGTGACCATGACCATAACCACCATTACGATCCGAGCGGATGTAATGCACCTTGGGCAGTGCCAGTTGTCCGGCCCATTCACAGCCACCATTATCCACCAGCACCAGACCGTGCAGGCTGCTGCAGCCAAGCAGCGCATCCATGGTGGGTTGCACATCCTGATATTGATGCTTGTACAGCACGATGGACGCAAAGAGCTTGGGCATTTCAGTACTTTCCATTCAGTCCATCCTTCAGCCCACGCCACAACGAACGCACATAACCCATTTTGTTCTGTCCAAACAGAATCAATACCAACTGATGTACCAAATTGAAGGCAATTTCCCGTAATGCCAGCAAGGTCGGAACATGCGGCATCTTCAGCAGGAAAAAGGCATTGCGGATACGGTAATAGCGGCGGAATGCGCTATGTACCGGTACGCGCCATTTCAGCAGTTTCAGCGAGTTATCGCCAATGGCGTGCAGCATCTGAATCTGCGGATTCACAAAGATGACGTAGCCTTTGGCATGCGCACGCAGACACCATTCGGTATCGACATAATCAATGAAAAAGCGCTCATCCATCGGGCCAATGTCGCGCAAGGCATCAGCCGAAACAAGGCTGCCAGAGGAGATGATCAGCGATGCAGCGAAAGGCTTCTGCATATGCTGGGTATCAATCTTGGTGCGTCTACCATAACGGTCAATATTGACGATCTTGTAATGAAAGCCGTGTTTTTTGTCGACAAAGGCAGGGCCAAGGGCGGCTAGCTTAGGATGTTGCGATTTCAGTTTTGCAAATACCTGAAGCTGATCTCTAATATAATATTCATCGATAGAGCTGTCTTGATCGAAGAATACGATGTGAGTGTAATTCTCTGCTAAAGCGAATTCAATTCCAATATTCTGAGCATGTGCAATCCCAGTATTCTTGTCCAGCAAAATACTGTGGCATCGATCCAGAGATTTGGTGATGCTTAGAATGCTTTCCTTATTGTGAGAGTTGTTATCAACAATGACAACGAAATCATCTTGTAGTGCCAGTGTTTTGGTCAAGGCTACAAGATTTTCAATTTCAGGGTTGTAACTGACAATAATCGAGCATGTTCTACATTTCGCCATTTTTCTCTTTGCCTGTATTTTTATGTGCGGATGTGGGTTTTTATTAATTTCAAGTTATTTTTTGATTGATTTGTATGTTTCAACAATGAGTTTGCAAATGATTTGTGGCGTGATTGAAATAATGAAAAGTAAAGATTTATTACATTGAGAGCTACGAGTCAAATATGCGGAATACTTAGAATATAATTCATGGTTATAATAATTTTGACTGCGATACATTATGAGTGCCTTTGTTGACAATACCTTGGTATTTAGCGAGTGAGATAGTTCCAGTTTTTCGAGTTCACTTTTGGTAAAGTACTTTGCAAAGCTTTGAACAAAATTGCACCAGTCGCATGAAAATACATCAATGACATTCTTGGACCAATAGCTGTTTTTCTTGGAGTTCGTTGTAATTGATTTTTCACCAATCCAGATGACTTTGGATTCTGGTTTTAAAACAATAGAAAGTGTAATACCTGTTTGTGGGAAATTCTTCCATTTTTTAATATCAATATCCGGAAAGGATATTGCTGAATTTTTATAAATACTGGAGCCTGTCAGTGTAAGGTGCCAAGCAGTTTCAATTAAGAATTCCTTTTTGTTTCGTATGGTGCCTGATATAGCATCGTGTACCCTGTGTGGTGCATTGACACAGATTATATCGGGCTGTTGAGTGTCAATGTGCCTGAGGACGTCTGCTATGACTCCCGGGGAAATGTATATGGAGTCACCAAGATACCATATGTATTCTGCATCTGGTAATTGTAATGTCGAAATGCAATTTTTGTCATGCCCATTGGCAGGCTTGTTTGAAGTGTAAAAAATGTTTTGATAAGGAATATTATTTATTGCTTCGGCTGTTTTTGTGTTACTGCTATCGTCAGATATATAAATGGGAATTCCATATGTAACCAACTCCGGAAGCATTTTTTCAATATTTTCCGAGAGGATGTCAGCGCGATTGTATGTTGGGATTGCTATTGCAAGTTTATATTTAAAATTCATGATATTTTCTGGTAGAAATTACGGATTCCATCTGCGAGTGGTGTTGCGATGAAATTAATTTCATCTTGCAATTTCTTGATATCAAGAATGACAGTTTTTACATCAATATTTCTAGAGCTGGAAAATGTCAGCTTAGGCGTTATGCTAGTAATATTGCTGATAACATTGATAACATCAAGCAAGGAATGACCATCGCCTGACCCAATATTGTATGTTTCATTTGTCACTCTCTTGTTGATTAATTCCTTAGTTGCCCATGCAAGATCATCAATGGTAATGTAGTCACGAATAACTGAACCATCTCCCCAGATCTCAATTGGCATGCTATTTATTATTTTATGTAAAACTGTGGCAATGAAGCCCTGGACACCATCTTTGTGTTGATCGCTGCCGTATGGATTGGAAGGACGTATAATTAAATGATTTATTTTAAAGTTGCTGCTGTAGAAATGTAAGTAGTCTTCAATAATTTTTTTGGAAAGGCCGTAATATGAAAGAGGATTTAGAGGTGCTGTTTCATTAGTGGGAATATTTTCAGGGTTGCCATAAATAACACCACCGGAAGAAAAGTAGACATAGAGTATTTCCTTGTTTTTTATTTTGTCCAGCAAGGAAATTGTTGGAAGAATCAAATTTTCGTTTTCTGTGTAAAAATCGACAAATTGACTTGATGGAATCAAACTTGATGCGCAGTGGATAATGGTGGAAATATCTTCGTTTTCAATCAGCTCTGCCAGCGTGTCAACCGCGTTAATGCTGATATTGTGATATTTGATATTTGGTTCGTCAGAATATTCACCATTTCGAACAGTTAGGTGAAGATGGTGATTTTCATTTTTAAGTATTTCTGTTAGCGCTCGGCCAATAAAACCGGTTCCGCCCAGGATAAGAGTATTATTTACGTTCATGGTTCAAATCCTTGTGCAGAATCGCCTTGGTCATTTTAATGATGATCTGAAATAGAATTAAATACGTTTTTACTAAAATTTTACCAGGAATTTTTTTAATATATGACTTATCAGACCAGTAGTTTTCAACCTGAATTTTTTGAACGCAGGTTGTTAGGTTAACCAATTTTGCAAATGCAGCTGGTACATTTTTTTCGAGAACAAGTTTTCTCCTGAGTTCAAGAGATTGACTAGTGAAAAGTTGCCTCGTAACTTCCTTCATGCTTTCATTTTCAGCAATTCTGTAAAGTGCTATGTCCTTGTTTATTAATGTGAGCGTGCCAATTTTACATGCCCAACGACACCAGAATTCATAATCTGATATGGGATACCAATTTTCTTCGAAACCACCAATTGCCAAAGCTTTTTCACGATCAAATATAATGCCAAGAGTTCCATGAAAAAAGTTTGTGAAAAACAAGTCCAGTACGGATATTTTGGATATGAATTCTGAGTTGTCGGGAGTTTGCTTTATATTGGATTGTTCAATTCGCTGATCAAGTACTGATGTGCGAAATGCAAATAAATATTCCTTTGATCTATTCATTTCAATTTGCAGCATCACCTCGTCAATGAAATTTTCTTTGACAAGATCATCGTCGTGCAAAATTGTAATGAATTTCCCCTCAGCCAATTTCATGCATTGATTCCAATTACCTACCATCCCAATATTATGGCTGTTACGGTAATATGCAGGATTCAACGTGCTGAAATTTTCCTTGATCATTTCAACGATGTCATTATTTCCTTCGTGATCGTTGTCTACAATAATGACTTCAACGTTGTTATTTAAATTACATTTTTCCAAACTTGAAAGCGTTTCTGCGAGAAGAGGCTTTCTTTTATAAGTAGGGATGGCAATGGTTAGCAATTTCTGTGCATTGTTCGATTGCAGGCTGTCAGTGTTTTTCATTTGTGCATCGCAATAGGTTACTGTGTTCTCAAGTATCGATTTACAGTGAGTGGCCATTTCCAATTGTTATACAGAGCCTGAACGATTGCTTGGGAGAGAATTAAGCCGCCAATTCCAAGGGGTGTATAATGTGTACTTAGTACACTTAAAACGATTACGGAACCACCTGAAATAAGGGATGCGTTTACAAAAGGTACTTTATTTAGGGTGGTTAAAAATGTTGCACTAATTGTGTGGTTGAGTTCTAGCAGTAAAGTAATGGCAAGTGTAGTAAGCCATAGCGTGTCCAGTAGATGGGTCTTGCTTTTTATGATGGCTAATGCAGGCGCGCCAAGTAAAATGAGGAAAATGGCACTAGTAGAAAAAGTAGTCCAGCAAAAATATAGAGAATTTTTGTATATTCTAATTGTACTTGCTTTGTCTTTCTTTACGTGCATTGCTGTAATTTGCGGAATTTTTAAGGTAAATGGCAAGCTGGAAAATGTACTGAGCACAGACAGTATTTGTAGGGAAATTCCGTAACTGGCTGCGGTGCTCAATCCCAATGTAGTAGATGCAATCAGCTGATTTGCACGCAATATCATGAATGATCCTAGTTGTACCACTCCTAAACGCCATGTGCTATGCCATAGAAGCTTTATTAAATGATTAATCTGCTCATTGTTGGATTGGTCTGGAGTGCTTTCTGATTTGAAGTGTAAATTGAATTTTGCTCGTATATATATACGGCTTATAATTATGGAGATAAAATTTCCAATAATAATTGCATTTAGTGAAAGATTAAAAACGATCAAAATGCTGCTAATAAGCAGAAATGCGATTTTGTTGATTGAGATGGTCTTGTTGACAATGGATTGATGTCCAGCGCCCTGGAATATTCCATTTAAGTAGGTAAAGTAAAAATTTATCACAATCCCGACACTGTAAAGTGCCCAGGAGAGTAGTGCCTGATCCGTATTGTTTTGAGATTTGGTAGTGAGATAGACGTAATATGAGCCAATACTGAGCAATATTAAGAATGCAAGGAGGGAAATGAATAAATATGTTTTTCTGCAAGCGCAAATCATATCGTGTAGCAGATTTTTATTTAGTATTTCCCCGCTTGTGGTAGGCATTTCTCCCGCGCTGATGTTTTGTGCGCCTGCAAAGATATAGCTAATGTAACGAGTGATAGTGGGCTGGAGGCCAAACTCTAATAGTTGAACTAACGATGTGATTGCCAGAAATGAATACCACAGTCCTAAATCATTACTTCCTAGGAAGTGAAGCATTAGTGGGAGTAGAATCAAGCCGCTCCCGATATTAAGGAATTGGGCGCAATAACCCCATATGATGTCATTGAAGTTGTTGGATTTATTTAGTGCTTTTTCATTCCCTGACATAATATTTTCTTTATTCCTTCTTCCAGGCTGAATTCGCATACCCAGTCAGGTAGATTTCTATAACGCTCCCAAGGTTTCATTACTTCGCGCGGGCGGTAGGGGAGTGCGGAAAATTCAATATTCAATTTTTTCTGGCTGATCTTGCTGTAAATGGCGACAATTTCTTGCAGGTTATGCATCTGTCCACTTGCAACAGTAAATATCCCGGTAAGTTTTCCTGATTGGTTGATAGCTATTTCATAGGCGTTGAGAACGTCATCTATGTAGACAATATCGAGAAGTTGCTGCCCTGGTGACATTTTCAATGTTTTTCCAGTTTCCGCAACTTCTTGTAACAAATGAAACAGTTTTTTTCTTTCGTCGTCAGGACCAAATGTGTCAAATAGTTCAAGGGTGAGGGCCTTGAATTGATGGGCCTCTTGATAGAACTTCAGCATGTCTACAAAGGCTTGTTTACTTGCGGCATATAAATTGACCGGATTGTAATCGCCGTTTTCATAATGCTGCCATGAAGTTCCCGTATTGATAATTTCGGTTAATCCGCATGCATGCATTGCTTCCAGTAAGTGGCAGGGAAACTTGATATTGGAATCAATGAGGTTGCCGATGTCTTCAGGTTTGTGCTGGGTCAGGAATAGTGAGGCTACATGAATGACCAGGCCCGATTCCTTGTCTTTCATACCATCTAGCAGACTATTGAACGTCCCATCATAGAAAATTTTCTCAATGTCAGCAGGCAGGCTGGAAAGTCGGGGGCTCTTTTCTCTAACAACCACGCTAACGGAGTAACCGCGTTCTAACAGTCTGGATAGCAGTTTGCGGCCTATGTATCCTGTGGCCCCTGTCAGGATGATCTTTCTCATTCGTGATTTTGCCTGTATTCGGAAAGAGTTGGGTGTTGCTTGTCTCGTTCGGAAAGAATGGGTTGCTGTATTCCCCAATCAAAGCCAAAGCTATCCCAGCGGATGCCACTGTCAGCGCTAGGGACATGATGCAGATCGGTTTTGTACATCATCATGGATTGATCTTCCAGCGCCAGAAAACCATGTGCAATACCAGGGGGAATAAACAACACTCTTTTATTGTTTCCGGAAAGAATGGTGCTTTGCGCGCGCCCGTAATGTGTACCTTCTCGCAAATCCACCAGTACATCCAGGACAGAACCAGTCAGACAATAGACAATTTTTGCATGGGCATGAGGGTCTGTCTGAAAATGCATGCCACGCAATACGTTCTTGTGTGATACGGAGTAAAACTCTTCATGCAGATTGAAGTCCACTCCCAGGCTATGCATGGTGTCATCATGGAATGTCTTTACAAATTCTCCACGATGATCCGTAAATACTGCTGCTTCCATTAACAGGCAGCCTGGAAGTAGTTCTTCAATGATTTTCATGTGATTCTCAGAAATTCACGCCAATGATGGTTTCAATTTTCTCAACACTGTAGTCCAGCATGTCTTGGGTCAGTGCCGGGTGCACGCCGATCCAGAAGGTGTTGTTCATCACCAGATCGGTATTGGTCAGCTCTCCGCTTACGCGGTATTGCTGGCCGTCCATATACGGTTGGCGGGTCAGGTTGCCGGCAAACAGCAGACGGGTGCCTACACGGTGCTGGTCGAGGTATTGCAGGACATCGACACGGCTGATGCCACTTTCCGGACGGATGGTAATCGGGAAGCCAAACCAGGACGGATCGCTGTTTTCGGTGGCTTCCGGCAGGATCAGGAATTCGCTACAACTTTGCAGGGCATTGCTCAGGTAACGGAAGTTGTCCTTGCGGGCCTGGATGAAGTTTTCCACCTTGTCCAGCTGGGCCAGGGCACAGGCAGCTTGCATGTCGGTGATTTTCAGGTTGTAGCCCAGGTGACTGTAGGTGTACTTGTGGTCATAGCCTGCCGGCAGGCTGCCCAGTTGCCAGCCAAAACGTTTGCCGCAGGTATTGTCGCAGCCCGGTGCGCAATAGCAGTCACGGCCCCAGTCGCGGAAGGATTCGATGATTTTCTTCAGTTCGGTATTGTTGGTGAATACCGCACCGCCTTCACCCATGGTGATGTGGTGTGCCGGGTAGAAACTGAGTGTGCCGATATCGCCAAAGGTGCCGACCAGTTTGCCGTCATAGGTACTGCCCAGTGCATCGCAGCAGTCTTCGATCAGCCACAGGCCGTATTTGTCGCACAGCTCGCGGATCACCTTGAGGTTGTACGGATTACCCAGCGTGTGGGCCAGCATGATGGCCTTGGTCTTGCTGGTGATGGCGGCTTCAATCAGCTCGGGCTTGATGTTGTAGGTCGGGATATCGACATCGACAAACACCGGGACTGCGCCGAATTGCAAAATGGGATTGACCGTGGTGGGGAAGCCGGCAGCAACACCGATGACTTCGTCACCTTTACGGATGGCACGCTCGCCCAGCTTGGGAGAGGTCAATGCCGAGAAGGCAAGCAGGTTGGCCGACGAACCGGAGTTGGTGGTCAGCAGGTGGCGCACTCCCAGAAAAGCCGCCAGGCGTTTTTCGAACATGTCGTTGAAACGGCCGGTGGTCAGCCAGCCATCCAGCGAGGCCTCCACCATGTTTTTCAGTTCCGCGCCATCAATGACTTTGCCGGATGGGGGAATGACAGTCTTGCCTGCTTCAAACGGGCGGGGGGCCATGGCAATGGCTGCGTATTCATCAACCAGTTGGGCAATCTGCTGGCGAAGTTGTTGGGCTTTGTCTTGTGTGTTCATTAATGCTGTCCCTTGGCGGGCTAGGCCTCAAAGGCCTTGATTTGTTGAATGGTGATGTCTTGCATATCGGCCCCGGCCAGGTGTGCCTGATGCCAGCTGCAGATGTGCTCGAGTGCGGTATGCAGTGTCCAGCGTGGTTGCCAGTCAAGTCGGGTTTGTGCCTTGCTGCAATCCAGACGCAGATAATGGGCTTCGTGCAGGTCTGCACCGGCAGGGTCGATCTGGTAACTGGCACCCTGGCCCCAGATCCGGGTGAGGGTATCCACAATCCAGGCCACCGGCTGGGCATCTTGCGGGCGTGGGCCAAAATTCCAGCCTTCGGCAAATTCGCTGCCGGAGCTGAACAGCTGCTCTGCCAGGAGCAAATAGCCTGACAGGGGCTCCAGCACGTGCTGCCATGGGCGGATGGCATGCGGGCTGCGTATCTGTACAGGCTTGGCCTGTTCGATGGAGCGCATGATATCGGGAATCAGCCGGTCTTCCGCCCAGTCGCCACCGCCAATGACATTGCCGGCACGGGCACTTGCCAGGGCTACGCCATGGCGTTGATAGTCGGCCGGGTTGAAGTAGGAATTGCGATAGGCACTGGTAACCAGTTCGGCACAGCCTTTGCTGTTGCTGTAAGGGTCGTAACCTCCCATTGCCTCGTTTTCGCGATAGCCCCACAGCCATTCGCGGTTTTCGTAACACTTGTCGCTGGTGACATTGACTACGGCATGTACGCTCGGGGTTTGCCGAATGGCTTCCAGCAGATACACCACCCCCATGACGTTGGTGGAGTAGGTTTCGACCGGATTGGCATAGGAGTAGCGCACCAGCGGTTGGGCTGCCATGTGGATGACGATGTCGGGCTGCGCAGCCTGCATGGCCTGCATGAGCTTGGCCGGGTCGCGGATGTCGCCGATGATCGAGGTCATGCCTGCGGCAACCCCTGCGGTTTCAAACAGGTTCGGTGTGGTAGCCGGTGCCAGCGCATAGCCGGTGAGCTCTGCGCCCAACTGTTGCAACCACAGCGACAACCAGCTTC
Source organism: Aquitalea sp. (assembly GCF_030150775.1). Classification (NCBI taxonomy): domain Bacteria; kingdom Pseudomonadati; phylum Pseudomonadota; class Betaproteobacteria; order Neisseriales; family Chromobacteriaceae; genus Aquitalea; species Aquitalea sp. The sequence continues at coordinate 80,756 of NZ_JASLFG010000013.1, read as the reverse complement.
CCTTGAAGCCGGTGTGACCGGTCAGAAAAACCCGCTTGCCTTGCCAGAACTCACGCTTCATTCCCATACCTTCCATGGCGCATGACCGCTTTGCCATAGTTCTTCCAGATGGTTCTTGTCGCGCAGGGTATCCATGGGTTGCCAGAACCCTTCGTGACGGAAGGCGGACAATTGCTGCTTGCTGGCCAGTTGTTCCAGCGGTTCGCGTTCCCAGATGGTGGCATCGTTATCAATAAAGTCGATCACCTTGGGCGACAGGACAAAAAAGCCCCCGTTGATCATGCCACCATCGCCTTTGGGCTTTTCCTTGAAGGTGGTGACTTTGTCGGCCTGGATGTCCAGGGCACCGAAGCGACCGGGCGGGTAGGTCGCAGTCAGGGTGGCCAGCGTGCCTTGCTGCTGGTGGAATTTCACTAGCGCGCCAATGTCGACATCACCGACGCCATCACCATAGGTAAAGCAGAATGCTTCTTCATCTTGCAGGTATTTGCGGACGCGTTTCAGGCGGCCACCAGTCATGGTTTCTTCACCGGTATCCACCAGGGTGACTCGCCATGGTTCGGCGTAGCGCTGGTGGACTTCCATGCTGTTGCTGGACATGTCGAAAGTGACATCGGACATGTGCAGGAAGTAGTTGGCAAAGTATTCCTTGATGACATAGCCCTTGTAACCGCAGCAGATCACGAAATCGTTGATCCCGTGATGGGAGTAGATTTTCATGATGTGCCACAGGATGGGTTTGCCACCGATTTCAACCATGGGTTTGGGGCGGACCGATGTCTCTTCGCTGATCCGGGTACCCAGCCCGCCTGCCAGAATGACTGCTTTCATGATGTGGTTCCGTTCAATCAAAAAGCTGCGCGGTGTTGAAGGCGCAGGCTTGCATGTCTTTGCCCGACAGGGAAGGTGTGCTGTCCAGCATCCAGTCGATGTCTAACTCGGCATCGTTCCAGATGATGCTGCGCTCATGGTCCGGGGAATAGTAGTTGGTGGTCTTGTACAGAAACTCGGCATGCTCGGACACAGTGACAAAACCGTGGGCAAAACCTTCTGGAATCCACAGCTGACGTTTGTTGTCAGCGGACAGCATTACACCCACCCATTGACCGAATGTGGGCGAGCTGCGGCGGATATCCACCGCGATGTCATACACTTCGCCCAAGGTGCAGCGCACCAGCTTGCCTTGGGCAAACGGAGGCAACTGGTAGTGCAGGCCGCGCAGCACACCCTTGCCGGAACGGCTGTGGTTGTCCTGGACAAATTCAACCTTGCGGCCGATGGCCTCTTCAAAGCGCTTCTGGTTGAAACTTTCGAAGAAAAAACCACGGTCGTCGCCGAATACGGCGGGTTCAATGATTTTGACGTCCGCCATGGCGGTATCGATGATTTTCATGAATGGCTAGCTTTCTTACTTCAGCAGCTGCAGCAGGTATTGCCCGTAGGCATTTTTCTTCAGCGGTTGGGCCAGCTGTTCCAGTCGGCCTGCGTCAATCCATTGCTGTACATAGGCAATCTCTTCCAGACAGGCCACTTTCAGGCCCTGGCGGTTTTCCACTGTGGCAATGAACTGGCTCGCTTCCAGCATGGATTCGTGGGTGCCGGTATCCAGCCAGGCATAGCCACGCCCCATGGTCTGCACATCCAGCTGGCCTTGTTGCAGGTAGTGGTTGTTGACATCGGTGATTTCCAGCTCGCCGCGCGGTGAGGGGCGGATGGACTTGGCGATGTCGACGACCTGATTGTCGTAGAAGTACAGACCGGTGACGGCATAGTTGGATTTGGGTGCGGCCGGTTTTTCCTCGATGGACAAGGCCTTGCCTTGGGCATCGAATTCCACCACGCCGTAGCGCTCCGGGTCCTGTACGTGGTAGGCAAACACACTGGCACCTTGCTGCTTGGCGTTGGCCGCTTTCAGCAGTTTGGGGAAATCATGGCCGTGGAAGATGTTGTCACCCAGCACCAGTGCCGAGGGTGCACCTGCCAGGAAGTCTTCACCAATGATGAAAGCCTGTGCCAGGCCATCCGGACTGGGTTGTACCGCATATTGCAGGCTGATACCCCACTGGCTGCCATCGCCCAGCAACTGTTCGAAGCGCGGGGTGTCCTGCGGGGTGGAGATGATCAGGATGTCGCGAATCCCGGCCAGCATCAGTGTGCTGAGCGGGTAGTAGATCATCGGCTTGTCGTAGATGGGCAGCAATTGTTTGCTGACTGCCAGTGTGGCGGGGTACAGGCGGGTGCCGCTGCCTCCCGCCAGGATGATGCCTTTACGTTTCATCTGCTTGCGTCCTGCATCAGGAATTGAAGATCTGCTGGAACACCTGTTCCACGCCGCTCTGCCATGCTGGCATGTTCAGGCCGAACGCGCCCTGGATTTTACTGCAATTTAGCCTGGAGTTGCCGGGGCGTTTCGCCGGGGTCGGGTAGGCGCTGCCGGGAATGGCATGCAGGTTTTCCGGCTTCAGCTGCAGTGCGACACCGTAACGTTCTGCCAGTGCAAGCAGGTATGCGGTATAGCCATGCCAGCTGGTGCTGCCGCTGCTGGTCAGGTGATAGGTACCGAGCAGCTGCTTGTCCTGGTTGGTTTGCCATTGTTTGATGATGTGGGCGGTCACATCGGCAATCAGCGCAGCGGGTGTGGGCGCGCCAATCTGGTCGGCCACCACATTCAGGCTGTCGCGTTCGCGCGCCAGGCGCATGATGGTCTTGAGGAAGTTGCCGCCATGTGCGCCCACCACCCAGCTGGTACGCAGGATGATGTGGTTGGCACCACTGGCACGGATGGCCTGTTCACCCCGGTATTTGCTCAAGCCATATACCGACTGCGGGTTGGTGGCATCGTCTTCCGCATAAGGCGTGGCCTTGTCACCATCAAACACATAGTCGGTGGAGTAGTGCAGCAGCAGTGCATTTTTTGCCGCGGCCCAGTCGGCCATCGCGGCCGGTGCGGCAGCATTCACGGCATGGGCCAGTTCGGCGTCACTCTCGGCCTTGTCCACGGCGGTGTAGGCTGCCGGGTTGACGATGATGTCCGGCTGGTATTGGTCCAGCACCGCGTCAATGTCAGCCGGGCGGGACAGGTCCAGTTGCTGGCGATCCAGGCAGATGCACTCGCCCAGCATGGCCAGCGAGCGGCGCAGCTCGAAGCCCAGCTGGCCATTGATGCCGGTAATCAGGATGCGGCTCATGCCTTGTTCCCGTAGTGTTGTTCCAGCCATTGGCGATAATTGCCGCTGGTGACGTTGCTAACCCAGTCCTGATTGTCCAGGTACCACTCTACGGTCTTGCGGATGCCGCTTTCAAAGGTTTCTGCCGGTTTCCAGCCCAGCTCGCGTTCCAGCTTGCGTGCATCAATTGCATAGCGGCGGTCGTGGCCGGGGCGGTCCTGCACATAGGTGATCTGCTCGGCATAGCCTGTGCCATCAGCCTTGGGGCGCAGCGTATCCAGAATGGTGCAGATGGTGTGTACCACATCCAGATTGGCTTTTTCGTTCCAGCCGCCAACATTATATGTTTCACCCAGGCGACCTTGCGCCAGCACGGTGCGGATGGCGCTGCAATGGTCTTTCACATACAGCCAGTCGCGAATTTGCTGGCCGTCACCGTAAATGGGCAAGGGCTTGCCTGCCAGCGCATTCAGGATGACCAGCGGAATCAGCTTTTCCGGGAAATGATAGGGGCCGTAGTTGTTGCTGCAGTTGGTGGTGAGGACGGGCAGGCCGTAAGTATGGTGCCAGGCACGTACCAGGTGGTCCGACGCGGCTTTGCTGGCCGAGTAGGGACTGTTGGGTTCGTAACGATTGGTCTCGCTGAACGGGGCGTCAGTAGCAGACAGCGTGCCGTACACCTCGTCGGTGGACACGTGCAGGAAGCGGAAAGCTGCCTTGGCTTCGCCTTCCAGGGCATTCCAGTAAGCCCGCACGGCTTCGAGCAGATTGAAGGTGCCTACCACATTGGTCTGGATGAAGTCACCCGGGCCGTGGATGGAGCGATCTACATGGCTTTCTGCTGCAAAGTTGATCACCGCGCGCACCTGATGTTCCTGCAACAGGTGGCTGACCAGTTCCCGATCGCCGATATCACCTTGGACAAACAGATGGCGCGGATCGCTCTCCAGGCTGGCCAGGGTTTGCAGATTGCCGGCATAGGTCAGCTTGTCGAGGTTGATGACTGCTTCATCATTGCCATTCAGCCAGTCGAGAACAAAGTTGGCTCCGATGAAGCCGGCACCGCCTGTGACGAGGATCATGTTTTATCTCTATCTGGATAGGTAAGGTTTCTTGCAGGCTGCGACTCAACGGTAGCCATTCGGGTTTTGCTGCTGCCAGCGCCAGGTGTCGCGGCACATGTCTTCCAGGCTGCGGTTTGCCCTCCAGCCCAGGCGTTGTGTTGCTTGCTCAGGAGATGCCCAGTACTCGGCAATATCACCGGCACGGCGCGGTGATACCTGATAGGGGACGTCCTGGCCGGTGCTGTTGATGAAGGCATTCACCATGTCCAGTACCGAATAGCCTTTGCCAGTACCGAGATTGACCGTGAGCGAACCATTGTTCAGGGCTTCCAGTGCCTTGACATGGCCTTTCGCCAGGTCAACTACATGAATGTAGTCGCGGATGCCAGTACCGTCCGGGGTGGGATAGTCATTTCCAAAGACATTCAGTTTGGGTAATTTGCCGATAGCCACCTGGGAAATGAATGGCATCAGGTTGTTGGGAATGCCATTCGGGTCTTCGCCGATCAGGCCGCTTTCATGCGCACCTACCGGGTTGAAATAGCGCAAAATGGCAATGCGCCAGTCTGGGTCAGACTGTTCCAGATCTCGCAGCATGTCTTCAACCATCAGTTTGCTACGGCCATAGGGCTGCATCGGATTGAGCGGGAAGTGTTCTTGTACCGGAACGCTATCGGGAATGCCGTAGACGGTTGCGGTTGAGCTGAAGATGAACTGTCTGCAGCCATGCTGTTGCATGGCTTGCAGCAGGCTGAGCGTGCCGTAGACATTGTTGTCGTAGTAGCGCAGCGGATCGGCTACGGACTCTCCTACGGCCTTAAGTCCGGCAAAGTGCATTACCGCCTTGATGGGGAAGGAAAAAGCCTGCGCCAGCGTCGCCGGGTCGCGGACGTCGCCATGAATAAAGTGCAGCTTTTTCCCGGTCAGTGTTTCAATGCGCCGCAGTGCGGTTTCATGACTGTTGCACAAATTATCCAATACGATTATTTCATGGCCGGAGTTAAGTAGTTCTACGCAGGTATGCGAACCAATATAGCCGGCACCACCAGTAACCAATATCATTTATCAATTCCAATAATAAGTAAGTAATTTTTGCTTGGCAGGTGGCCATGATAAAGTAGCCGGCACGTTGGCAAGTGCAGAGTGCCCACCTGCAAGGCCAGCATTATAAGACAAATTTAACCGGTTTCTCGTTGTACAGTCTTGGGACTGTTACGGTAGATCCGTATTTTTCGTTCCACCCCCATTCAAGCCGTGATGCCACATGTTGCAGATTCTCTTGCTCGCACTGATTGCTTCTTTTACTACCGGGCTGTTGCTGATTCGGTATGCGCACTTGCACGCACGTTTTTCTACCGATGGTGACGTCACCAGCGTGCAGAAATTCCATGCCACACCGGTGCCCCGCATTGGTGGCCTGCCCATCATGTTGGGGCTGGTGGCGGGCTGTGCGCTTTCCGGCTATCTGAATACTTCGGTATGGGTGCTGTTGCTGCTGCTATCGGCCTTCCCGGCATTTGCCGCTGGCTTTGTTGAGGATCTCACCAAGAAAATCGGTCCCTTGCCACGTTTGCTGGCTACGTTTGTGGCGGCTGCATTGGGATATTTCCTGCTGGGTGCAGGGCTGGCGCGGTTGGCCATTCCGGGGCTGGATCACTTGCTGGCTTCCTATTGGTGGCTGTCCTTGTTGCTGACCATGGTGGCGGTGGGCGGGGTTGCCCATGCGGTCAACATCATCGACGGCTATAACGGCCTGTCCGGCATGGTGGCAGTGTTCATCTTCCTCTCCATCATCTATGTGTGTTTCAAGGTGCATGACATCGTGTTGATGAGCGTATGCTTTGCCATGGTTGGCGCGGTGTTGGGTTTCCTGTTCTGGAACTTCCCGCGCGGGCTGATTTTTGCCGGTGATGGCGGGGCCTATCTGATTGGTTTCATGATTGCCGAAATGTCGGTGCTACTGGTGGCACGCAACCCGGCGGTATCGCCGTGGTTTCCCTTGCTGTGTGTGATCTACCCGGTGTTTGAAACCATCTTTTCCATTTATCGCCGCAAGTTTCTGCAGGGCCGGGCTGTGGGCTATCCGGATGCTTTGCATCTGCACCAGATGATTTACAAGCGCATGGTGTTGTGGATGGTGGGCTCCAAGGAGGCACGTCATCTTACCCAGCGCAACAGCATGACCTCTCCCTATCTATGGTTACTGACTTCCTTTTCGGTGATTCCGGCCATGCTGTTCTGGAACCATACCTGGGTATTGATGCTGTTCTGCCTGTTGTTTGTGCTGCTCTATCTCCGTCTTTACCGCATGATCGTGCGCTTCAAGATCCCGCGCTGGCTGGTGCTGCGCCGCGACGATTCCTGACTTCTCCTGCCGGTTTTGCCTGCCTGTAGGGGCAGGCAAAATTTCGGGCAGCCCACTTGAAACATGTGCAGGCCGTCCCTATTATTAGCACTCGTCAGGGGTGAGTGCTAAAACCCGCCCCGCGCTGCCATTCTGGCAGTACATATTGCATTCAACAGCCACTTTGTATTTAGGAGAGATCAATGGCAATTCGTCCGCTGCACGATCGTGTTGTTATCAAGCGCCTTGAGGCTGAAGAAAAGACTGCTTCCGGCATCGTTCTGCCGGGTGCCGCCGCTGAAAAGCCCGATATGGGCGAGGTGCTGGCTGTCGGTAACGGCAAGGTTCTGGACAATGGCGAGCGCCGTCCGCTGGAACTGAAGGTTGGCGATAAGGTCATCTTCGGCAAGTACTCCGGCCAGTCCGTCAAGGTTGATGGCGAAGAAGTCCTCGTAATGCGCGAGGAAGATGTAATGGGTATCGTCGAGTAATTCCGACCCATACACCCTTCTACGACCCTTTCATAGAATTCTGGAGATTTGAGCATGGCTGCAAAAGACGTAAAGTTCGGTGATTCCGCACGCGCCAAGATGGTGGTTGGTGTCAACATTCTGGCTGACGCCGTCAAGGTTACCCTGGGCCCGAAAGGCCGCAATGTGGTACTGGACCGCTCCTTCGGTGCGCCGACCATCACCAAGGATGGTGTTTCCGTGGCCAAGGAAATCGAACTGAAAGACAAGTTCGAAAACATGGGCGCACAAATGGTGAAGGAAGTGGCCTCCAAGACTTCCGACGTGGCCGGCGACGGTACCACCACTGCTACCGTACTGGCCCAGGCCATCGTTCAAGAAGGCATGAAGTATGTTGCTGCCGGCATGAACCCGATGGACCTGAAGCGCGGCATCGACAAGGCTGTTATTTCCCTGGTTGGTGAAATTGCCAAGATCGCCAAGCCATGTGCCACCACCAAGGAAATCGCCCAGGTTGGCTCCATCTCCGCCAACTCCGATTCCGATATCGGTGAAATCATCGCCACCGCCATGGAAAAAGTGGGCAAGGAAGGCGTGATTACCGTTGAAGACGGCAAGAGCCTGAACAACGAACTGGACGTGGTAGAAGGCATGCAGTTTGACCGCGGCTATCTGTCCCCGTACTTCATCAACAACCAGGACAAGCAGATTGCCGCTCTGGACAATCCGTTCGTCCTGCTGTTCGACAAGAAAGTCTCCAACATCCGCGACCTGCTGCCGGTACTGGAGCAAGTGGCCAAGTCCGGCCGTCCGCTGCTGATCATCGCCGAAGACGTTGAGGGCGAAGCGCTGGCTACCCTGGTGGTCAACACCATCCGTGGCATCCTGAAGGTGGTCGCTGTCAAGGCTCCGGGCTTTGGCGACCGTCGCAAGGCCATGCTGCAGGATATCGCCATCCTGACCGGCGGTACCGTGATTGCCGAAGAACTGGGCTTGACCCTGGAAAAAGCCACTCTGGACATGCTGGGCCAAGCCAAGCGTATCGAAGTGGGCAAAGAAAACACCATCATCATTGACGGCGCTGGTCAGGCTGATGCCATCCAGGCTCGCGTTGGTGAAATCCGTCGCCAGATCGAAGAAGCTTCTTCCGACTACGACCGTGAAAAACTGCAAGAACGCGTGGCCAAGCTGGCTGGCGGTGTTGCCGTGATCAAGGTTGGTGCAGCCACCGAAGTGGAAATGAAAGAGAAGAAGGCTCGCGTTGAAGACGCGCTGCACGCTACCCGCGCCGCTGTAGAAGAAGGCGTTGTGGCTGGTGGTGGCGTAGCTCTGCTGCGTGCCCGCTCCACTCTGGACAGCCTGAAGACTGACAATGTCGATCAGGACGCTGGTGTGAAGATCGTACTGAAAGCCATCGAAGCCCCGCTGCGTCAGATCGTCAAGAACGCTGGTGACGAGCCGTCCGTAGTCGTGAACAAGGTGCTGGAAGGCAAGGGTAACTTCGGTTACAACGCTGCCACCGGCGAATACGGCGACATGCTGGAAATGGGCGTGCTGGATCCGGCCAAGGTAACCCGCTCCGCGCTGCAACATGCTGCTTCCGTTGCCGGCTTGATGCTGACTACCGATTGCATGATCGCCGAACTGCCGGAAGACAAGCCGGCTGCTGGCGGCATGCCGGACATGGGCGGCATGGGCGGCATGGGCGGCATGATGTAAGCTGCTTCGGCTTCTCGCTGAACCTGAAAACCCCGCACTTGTGCGGGGTTTTTGTTTTTCTGCGCGATGGCGGGTAGCAGCCGGCTTCTCTGGCACAATAGGCGGCAGCTCATTTCGCAAGGATGCATCATGCAATTACAGCAAGTACTGGCCAGCCTGGATGAGTGGCTGGAACCATGGCGTTACAAGGACTATGCCCCCAACGGCTTGCAGGTGGAGGGCCGGGCAGAAATTCAGCGCATCGTCTGTGGCGTGACTGCTTCGCAGGCATTGATTGATGAGGCAATCACCCGTCAGGCAGATGCCATCCTGGTGCATCACGGCTACTTCTGGAAAGGTGAGGATGCCCGACTGGTTGGGATGAAACGCGCACGTGTGGCCAAATTGTTGCAGCATGATATCAGCCTGATTGCCTATCACCTGCCGCTGGATGCGCATCTGGAACTGGGAAACAATGCCCGGCTGGCCGCAATGCTCGGTCTGGAGGTCGCCGGGCAGACTGGTGAACAGGGCTTGCTATGGCATGGGCATTGGCCGCAAGCAGGTACGGCGCGGTCCTTTGCCGATCATATTGGCAGGGTGCTGGGGCGCGATGCCTTGCTATTGGGCGATGAAAATCAAAGGGTAAGCCGTGTTGCCTGGTGCACCGGTGGCGCGCAGGCTTTCTTTGAAGAGGCCATCGGCCTGGGTGTAAATGCCTTTGTAACAGGTGAAGTATCCGAACAGTGTTTCCATCTGGCTGCCGAATATGGCGTTGCCTTTATCGCGGCGGGACACCATGCGACTGAACGTTATGGTATCGCGGCGCTGGGCGAGAAGCTTTCTCATTTGCACGGCATAAGTGTTGAATTTGTCGATCTTTTCAATCCTGTTTAGACAAAACTACCCGACCTGGCTCAATTTATTTGCATAGGCGCTTCATGTCCCTACTGGTAATCAGGTAAAATCGCCTGGTTTGAAGTTTAAGCTCGGTTTCCACGTTTGAGGATGACTGTAATGAGTGAACAACAAGTCGATACGGGGCGCCGTCGGTTTCTGACGGTAGCAACCAGCGCTGTTGGGGGTGTGGCTGTTGCCGGGGTGGCGACGCCGTTTCTGATGAGTTTCTTCCCGTCTGAACGGGCAAAGGCCGCTGGTGCACCGGTTGAGGTGGATATCAGCAAGCTGGAGCCGGGCCAGAAGATCAACGTCGAGTGGCGCGGCAAGCCGGTATGGCTGCTGTCCCGCACCAAGCAGCAGCTTGCCGATCTGCCGAAGAACGACCCCAAGCTGGTGGACCCCAAGTCCGAAGTAGAGCAACAACCCAAGTACTGCCAGAACGAAGCCCGCTCCATCAAGCCGGAGCTGCTGGTTGCCGTGGGCATCTGTACCCATTTGGGCTGTTCGCCGACTTTCCGTCCTGATCTGGCTCCTGCCGATCTGGGTCCGGAATGGCTGGGTGGTTTCTACTGCCCGTGCCACGGTTCCAAGTTCGACCTGGCTGCCCGCGTGTTCAAGGGTGTGCCGGCTCCGAAGAACCTGGAAATTCCGCCGCATAAGTATCTGTCCGATACCCGCCTGCTGATTGGCGACGACAAATAAGCTGAGGGGGAAAAATGAGCAAAGGACAAAAGCTGCTGAACTGGATTGACGACCGCTTTCCGCTGTCGTCGATGCTGAAAGAGCACGTTACCGAGTATTACGCACCGAAGAACTTCAACTTCTGGTATTTCTTCGGCTCGCTGGCCATGCTGGTTCTGGTCATCCAGATCGTCACCGGCATCTTCCTCACCATGAACTACAAACCGGATGGCACGCTGAACGGTGCCGGCATTCCGGTGGCCTTCGCTTCGGTGGAATACATCATGCGTGATGTGGCAGGTGGCTGGATCATCCGCTACATGCACTCCACTGGTGCCTCCATGTTCTTCGTGGTGGTTTACCTGCACATGTTCCGTGGCCTGATCTACGGTTCGTACAAGCAACCGCGCGAGCTGGTGTGGGTGTTTGGCTGCCTGATCTTCCTGTGCCTGATGGCTGAAGCCTTCATGGGTTATCTGCTGCCCTGGGGCCAGATGTCCTTCTGGGGTGCGCAGGTGATTGTGAACCTGTTCGGTTCCATCCCTGTCATCGGCCCGGACCTGTCGGTGTGGATTCGTGGTGACTTCGTGGTGTCCGATGCCACGCTGAACCGCTTCTTCGCCCTGCACGTGATTGCCGTTCCATTGGTGCTGTTGGCACTGGTGGTGGCCCACCTGATCGCACTGCACGAAGTGGGTTCCAACAACCCGGATGGCGTGGAAATCAAGAAATTGAAGGACGAAAAGGGCATCCCGCTGGATGGCATTCCTTTCCATCCGTACTACACCGTGAAGGATATCTTCGGTGTGGCCGTATTCCTGATCGTATTCTCCATCATCGTGTTCTTCCTGCCGGAAATGGGTGGCTACTTCCTGGAGCACCCGAACTTCGACCAGGCTGACCCGCTGAAGACGCCGCCGCACATCGCGCCGGTATGGTACTTCACCCCGTTCTACGCCATTCTGCGTGCCATTCCGTCCTTCCTGGGTACCCAGGTTTGGGGTGTGATCGGCATGGGTGCTGCCGTGGTGGTGATTGCCTTCCTGCCGTGGCTGGATCGTTCCCCGATCAAGTCCATCCGTTATCGCGGTCCCAAGTTCAAGTTCATGCTGGTGTTGTTCATCATCGCCTTCATCGGCCTGGGCATGCTGGGTGCCATGCCGCCGACGGCTGGCCGTACCCTGATCTCGCAGATCCTCTCGTTTGTCTACTTTGCCTTCTTCCTGGGCATGCCGTTCTATACCAAGAACGACGTCGGCACCGTACCGGTACCGACCCGCGTGACGGAGACTAATGGCAAGCGCCAGCTGAAGTTCCTGGTACTGGTGGCTGTGACGATCATCGCGGCCTATCTGTTCGGCACCAACGTGTAAGCAAGGGGAAAGGACATATGAAAAGCAAAATCCGCCACCTGATCGCTGCCATGGCGCTGGTGTTGCCGGTAAGCGGCACCGTTCTGGCCAATGAAGGCCCGATGCTGGAAAAGGCCCCGATCGACATTCAGGACACCGAAAGCCTGCAGCGTGGTGCCCAGCTGTTCAGCAACTACTGCCTGTCCTGCCACTCGGCCAGCGCCATGCGCTACAACCGTCTGGAAGACATCGGTCTGACTGAAGAGCAGATCAAGGCCAACCTGCTGCCGGAAGGTGCCAAGATTGGCGATCAGATGAATGTCTCCATGGACAAGAAGGACGCCAAAGTGTGGCTGGGTGCGGCTCCGCCGGACCTGTCGCTGATTGCCCGTTCCCGTGGTGCCGACTATCTGTACGCCTATCTGCGCGGCTTCTACCGCGATCCGACCCGCCCGACCGGCTGGAACAACCTGGTGTTTGATAAGGTTGGCATGCCGCACGTGCTGTGGGAGATGCAGGGCGAGCAGGTTCTGAAAACCGAGAAGAATGCCGAGGGCCACGAAGAGCACAAGCTCGAACTGGTTAAGGCTGGTTCGCTGACCAAGCTGGAAAACGGCAAGGCCAATACGGTTGAGTTTGACAAGCGCATGGCTGACCTGACCAACTATCTGGTCTTTATCGGTGAGCCGGCACAGGTCAAGCGTCATCAGATCGGTTACGTTGTACTGCTGTTCCTGGGCTTGTTGTTGCTGCCGCTGACCTACTTCCTGAAGAAGGAATACTGGAAAGATGTTCACTGATTTAGTGAGCAAGGTTAAATGAAAAAGGCGGATATTTCCGCCTTTTTTCTTTTTAAATCATGGGCTTGTGATGTTGTTGTGGAAATTGCCATGCCGAAAATGGTAAAATGGCCACTTCGATTGAAAACGATTGCCTCTGTCAAGGATATCCGCTAGCCATGATGACTCTTTATTCTGGAATTACCTGCCCCTTCAGCCAACGTTGCCGTATCGTGTTGTATGAAAAGGGAATGGATTTCGAGATCATCGATGTAGACATTCACAACAAGCCCGAAGACCTGGCTGTGATGAATCCCTACAACGAAGTGCCGGTACTGGTAGAGCGCGACCTGATCTTGCACGAGTCCAACATCATCAATGAATACATCGATGAACGTTTCCCGCATCCGCAATTGATGCCGGCCGATCCGGTGATGCGTGCCCGTGCCCGTCTGTTCCTGCACCGCTTTGAGAACGAACTGTTCTGCAATGTAAAAGTGCTGGAAGCCGGTGCTACCGGTAAGGAAGCTACCAAGGCGCGTGAAGCCATCCGTGATGGCCTGACCACCATTGCCCCGGTTTTTGCCAAGCAGAAATTCATGCTGGGCGAAGAGTTCTCCATGATCGACGTGGCCATTGCACCGCTGATGTGGCGCCTGGAGCACTACAATATCGATTTGGGCAAGCATGCTGCGCCGATTCTGAAGTACGCTGAACGCATCTTCCAGCGCCAGTCCTTCATCGACTCGCTGACCCCGTCTGAAAAGGCCATGCGCAAGTAAGGATGACCATGAGCGCCAGCACCAAGCCCTATATGCTCCGAGCCCTCTATGAATGGTGCACGGACAATGGCCATACGCCCTTCCTGGTGGTATGGGTGGACGAGCATGCAGATGTACCGCGCGAGTACGTGAAAAACAACGAGATCGTGCTCAATATCGCGGCATCGGCCACGCAGAATCTGCGCATTGATAACGAGTGGGTGTCGTTTTCAGCGCGCTTTGCCGGCGTTTCCCGCGATATCTGGGTTCCCGTCGGCAACGTGATGTCCATCTTTGCACGTGAAACCGGTGAGGGCATGGGTTTTGAGGTGGAGCTGAATGCAACGGCACCGGCAACACCTGTGCTACAGCCGGTAGTCGAGGCTGATGCGGTCGAAGATACTGCCGCGCTGAAGGAAGATGCGCCGCCGCGCCCAAGTGGCCGTCCCAGCCTGCGCATTGTCAAATAAGGCGCTCGCACTGCAAGAAAAGCCGGGAATTCCCGGCTTTTTTCATTCTTCCCGTACGTCTTGCCTGCCTTGTTGTGGCTGGCTGACTCCATCTGCTGCCATGCCATGTAGTAAAACCTGGTTCTTGCCCCTGGCCTTGGCCTGATAGAGTGCCAGGTCAGCCAGCTGGTACAGGCTGGAAAAGCTGTTGCCATCGTCGGGATAGCAGGCAATGCCACAGGAAAAGCTGGTCTGGAAGCTATGCTGCTCTGCCTGGAAGCGCAGGTCGGAAAAGCGCCGGCGCAGTAGTTCCAGCCGCATCCAGCCATTGCGCTGATCTGCCGAAGGCAGCACCACAATGAACTCCTCTCCGCCCAGACGGCACACGATATCGGCTTGGCGGCAGTGGGCGCGCAGCAGCTCTGCCAGCTCGCACAGCACAGTATCGCCAATGATGTGTCCGAAGCGGTCGTTGATGCTTTTGAAGTTATCCAGATCAATCAGAGCAAAGGTAAGCGGACGCTGCTCACGTTCTGCCCTGCTGATTTCGCGGCCCAGGGTCTCCTCGAGATAGCGGCGGTTGTACAGGCCGGTAAGCGGGTCATGTAGTGCTTGCTCACGCAAGGTGTCTTGCAGCGTTTCGATTTCATCAATGCGGGTTTTCAACTGCAGATAGGCCTGATGCAGCGCCTCCTCGGCCAGACGCTGGCGCGAAATATCGCGTAGCACCAGCATGCGTCCACCCAGCGTGACTCCGCTTTCGCGGATGGGAAAGGCGCGTACTTCAAGTATGGAGCGAGAACCTGGTCCATTCAGCTCCACTTGATGCGAGCCATCATGATCAGCTACGGCAACCAGCGAGGCGATTTGCAGCTGTTGGCCGCACAGTACCGCAGCAGGCTTGCCAAACAGATTGGCTGCAGCCGGATTGATATCCAGAATGGTCTTGTCGCGGTCAATCACCACAATACCGTCACCCATGGCATTAAAGGCATTGCCGCGTGCAATCGGCACCACATACAGCATGCGCAGATAGAGCAGGTCAAAGGCGAAAATTGCCCCGGTGATGGCAAAGCATAGCGGGGTAGGGTCCAGTCCGCGCAGCGAAATATGGCCTGACAGATAGAGCAGATTGCCAATCCACGGCACGATGGCACCCAGCATCAGGATGAGCGACTGGCCCCGGTAGTGGGGTGGATAGAAGTGCAGAGTCCGTAGCAGCAGCAAGGAGCCCAGCACCATCATCATGTAGGAATAGCCGGCTACCATCAGCCAGAATAGCGGGCCGTGATTGAAAATAAGCAGATTGTAGCCGGATGGCGAGGGCTGGAAGCTGCTCCAGATCAGCCCGTGTCTTTCATTGGTAATGGCCAGTCCCATGCTGAGCAGCGGTATGAGCAGCAGCAGCAGGATATTGCGTGGTCGCAAGGCCCGGTCAAGCTGGTTGTAGTCGGCTGCCAGCAGGAAAAACAGCACCGGGGCGCTCAGCGTGCCCAGGTATTCCACCTTGGACCAGAAAATCTTGTCACGCAGCAGGGTGGAGGACAGCTCCAGCATGGCTGCTCCGGCCCAGAGCATGACTGCCAGCATCAGCCAGGCCAGATAGCGTGCTCCTGCCACCTTGCGACGTTCCCATGCCAGGATGCCGATGGTTGCCGCACTAAGGGCGGCAAGCCCCGAAATGGCTGAAATGGAAGTAAAAACAAGAGACATGAGGCCCGCTATGCAAAGTGACTATGCTAAGTGCAATGTTTTAGTTTACCTCCTGTCGCTCAAGTTTCATTCACATTTTTGCGTCTCTAGGTATAATTACGGCATTCCCGAGGAGCGCTGCGAGGTCAATCCCCAGGCTCGGGCTTCTTGCAAACGGCGCTCACCTGACTAAACTCCGTGCCGATGCCGGAATAGCGGGTGAGCCGCGTTCCGGCCGGCGTGTGAAAGGACTTTGCACGATGGCTGAATTCACCGATTTTCACGTAGCTGACATCAATCTTGCTGCCTGGGGGCGCAAGGAACTGGCAATCGCCGAAACCGAAATGCCGGGCCTGATGGCATTGCGTGAAGAATATGCCCATCAGAAGCCGCTGCGTGGTGCCCGCATTGCCGGTTCGCTGCACATGACCATCCAGACTGGTGTGCTGATCGAAACCCTGGTGGAGCTGGGTGCTGACGTGCGTTGGGCTTCCTGCAATATCTTCTCTACGCAAGACCACGCTGCTGCCGCCATTGCCGCTGCCAATATTCCGGTATTTGCCTTCAAGGGTGAAAGCCTGGATGAATACTGGGAGTTCTCCCACAAGATCTTCGAATGGCCGGAAGGTCAGGAAGCCAACATGATTCTGGATGACGGTGGCGATGCCACCTTGCTGCTGATGCTGGGCAGCAAGGCCGAGCAAGACCGCAGCGTCATCAGCCATCCGTCCAACGAAGAAGAAACCGCGCTGTTTGCTGCCATTGCCCGTTACCTGGAAGTAGACCCGCACTGGTATTCCAAACGCCTGCCGCATATCAAGGGCGTGACCGAAGAAACCACCACCGGCGTGCATCGTCTGTACCAGATGCAAAAAGAAGGCCGTCTGCCGTTCCCGGCCTTCAACGTCAACGACTCGGTGACCAAGTCCAAGTTCGACAACCTGTATGGCTGCCGCGAATCGCTGGTGGATGGCATCAAGCGCGCCACCGACGTGATGATTGCCGGCAAGGTGGCCGTGGTATTGGGTTACGGTGATGTGGGCAAGGGTTGCGCACAAAGCCTGCGTGGCCTGGGCGCCACCGTGTGGGTGACCGAAGTAGACCCGATCTGCGCCCTGCAAGCGGCCATGGAAGGCTATCGCGTGGTACGCATGGATGATGTGGCCGATCAGGGCGACATCTTTGTTACCACCACTGGCAACGTGTCGGTGATCACCCACGAGCACATGGTGAAAATGCGCAATAACGCCATCGTGTGCAATATCGGCCACTTCGACAGCGAAATCGAAGTCGCCAGCCTGCGCCAGTATCAGTGGGACAACATCAAGCCGCAGGTTGACCACATTATCTTCCCGGATGGCAAGCGCATCATCCTGCTGGCCGAAGGCCGTCTGGTGAACCTGGGCTGCGCCACCGGTCACCCCAGCTTTGTGATGTCCAACTCCTTCACCAACCAGGTGTTGGCGCAGATGGAAATCTTCCAGCACGGTGAAAAGTACGGCAAGGAAGTGTATGTGCTGCCCAAGCATCTGGACGAGAAAGTGGCCCGCCTGCACCTGAAGCGCATCGGTGCCAATCTGACCGAACTGTCCGATGAGCAGGCCGCCTACATCAGCGTGCCCAAGCAAGGTCCTTATAAGCCGGCGCACTATCGTTATTGATAGCGGGCTGTAAGGCAAACGGACAGGGCAGGGTATGATGCACCTGTCCGTTTTTCTATCCGCGGGCCGCTACCGCTGCGACACGCTGCAGTATAAAAACAAAGCCTGCCGCCCCGAGCAGGGACAGAGACGATCATGAACGAACAGAAAAAAACCTTCAGCTTCGAGTTTTTCCCGCCCAAGACCCCCGAAGGCGTGGCCAAGCTGCGTACTACCCGCCAGCAACTGGCCCAGTTCAAGCCGCAGTTTTTCTCGGTGACCTTCGGTGCCGGCGGCACCACCCGCGATGGCACCCTGTCCACCGTGCTGGAGATCCGCAGCGAAGGGCATGCCGCGGCACCGCACCTGTCCTGCATCGGCTCGACCCGGGAAAACATCAGCGCCATCCTCAACGAATACCGCAATCACGGCATCCGTCACATTGTGGCGCTGCGTGGTGACATGCCGTCCGGCATGGTGGCTGCCGGTGAATTCCGCTATGCCAATGAGCTGGTCGAGTTCATCCGTAGCGAGCATGGCGAACATTTTCATATTGAAGTGGCTGCCTATCCGGAATTCCACCCGCAGGCCAAGTCGGCCGAGGACGACCTGAACAATTTTGTGCGCAAGGTGAAAGCCGGTGCCAATTCGGCCATGACCCAGTACTTCTTCAATGCGGATGCCTACTTCCGCTTTGTCGACGAAGCACAGGCACGCGGTGTGGACATTCCCATCGTGCCGGGCATCATGCCGATTGCCAATTTCGGTCAGCTGTGCCGCTTCTCCGATATGTGTGGTGCCGAAGTGCCGCGCTGGCTGCGTCAGCGCATGCAATCCTATTACGATGATGCGGCCTCCATTCGTGCCCTGGGTCTGGATGTGGTGACCGAGCTGTGTGACCGCCTGCTGGCCAATGGTGCGCCAGGCCTGCACTTCTATACCCTGAACCAGGCTGGTCTGGTGTCTACCGTGTGGCAGCGGCTGGGTCTGTAAGCTTCCACGATTCCCGATCAAATAGCCCGGCATTGCCGGGCTATTTTGTTCATGGGTGCGGATCTGCTATCTGGTTTGTCATGGCTGAAGGCACATCGGCGTAGGCCACTTGGTTGCGTCCCTGGTTCTTGGCCCGGTAAAGCGCCCGGTCGGCATCTCGCATCAGCATGTGCTCGGCATCATGCCGTTCATGCAGGGTGGCTACGCCGATACTGATAGTCACCCGGTCGCCTGTGCTGCTCTTGCGATGGGCAATGGCCAACTGCCAGATGGCCTGCCGAATCCTTTCGGCCAGCACGCCGGCCTGCTCGCTGTTTCTGCCCGGCAATAGCACACCAAATTCCTCACCACCTACCCGTGCGGCAAGGTCTTGCACTTCTGGCAACTGGGCATGAATGCATTGCGCCACCTGGCGCAGGCATTGGTCGCCGGCCAGGTGGCCATAGCTATCGTTGAATTGCTTGAAATAGTCGATATCAATCTGCAGCACGCTCAGTGGGCTTGCTTCTGTCCTGGCTTGCTGGAAGCACTGGGTGAGCTGTTCATCAAAATAGCGCCGGTTGGCAATGCCGGTCAGGCCATCGCTGAATGCCATGCGAGCCAGATCAGCATTGGCATTGTGCAGTTGCTGCTGAGTGCTGCTCAATGCCTGCAACTGCTGGCGGCGGATGATGGTGTTGGCCAGGGTTTCGCCCAGCAGCCGCGCTTGCTGCTGTTCCTTGCCCTGCCAGCGGCGCGGACGGCTGACCATGTCGCAGCCAAACAGGCCAACCGGTCGGCCCATGTGGTCGATACGCAGCATGAACAGGCTTTGTACTTGATGGGCTTCCAGCTCCAGGCGCTCCTGCTGTGCGCTAGCCGGGAGATCTGCCAGCGCATCCAGCGACAGCAGGCCGAAGCTTTGCAATTGCTGCCAAGCCCAGCTGCGCTGCAGCATGTTTTGTCCCAGCAGGGTGTGAGTAGTGGGCTGGATGCCGGATGCACACCATTCATGCACGGTATTGACCAGCCAGTCATCGGAAAAGCTGATCAGATAACAGCGTTCCACTTGCATGAATCGTCCGATTTCTCCCAGTGCCATATCAGTGGCCTGATCGATATCCCGTAATGGAACATTGATGAAGCGTGTGGAGATAGCCGCGATCAACTGCTGAAAACTTAATAGCTGGTTGAGCTCTTTTGTGCGCTCGGTCACCAGTTCGGCCAACTGGTCACGGTGGCTGGCCAGCTCGGTTTCAATCGTCTGCCGCTCTGCCAGATGGCGGTTGATATTGTTACTCATGCCGCGAAAGGCACGGGCCAGCTCGCTCAGCTCATTATCGGTGTGTTGTTGTGGCTGGCCGGGGAGCAGGGGCGGCAGCTCCGTGCCGGGTTGATAGCTGCGCACGGTATGGGCCATGCCCTGCAATGGTTTGACCAGACGCCGGTTGAACAGCCACCACAGCAGCAAGGCCAGCCCAAAAAATTCCAGCAGGAACTGCAAGGCCGAACTGGCCACTTCCTGCCAGATGGCGTGGTAGATATGCTGGCGCGACACGGTCAGCTGTAGCGTGCCTATGCTCTCCATACTGTGGGGTGCGAGCAACTGCAGCCGGTATGTGCCACTGTTCAGCTGGTCGGACAATTCCGGGTTTTCATAGCGTAGCGACTGGCCCAGCTCGGTGCGTAGTTCAACACTCTGTACGCCGGGCATCTGGCCAATCAGGCGCAATTGCAGTTGCAGGGCTGGTATATCCACATCCCAGGCACTTTGTCCCAGTAGCGGCAGGTAAAGTCGTGACACGGTGCTCGGGATGGCATCCATTTGCCGCTGGCCATCGCGCAGCACCTGCCCTGCTTTCAGTGCGGTTACTACCACGCCAAACAGCAGGGTATACAGCAGCAGTTGCCAGATCAGCTGGCGGGTGAGTCTGCGCGTGGGCATGGACAAGCTCCTAGTTCAGCAAGGTGCTGAAGTCGAAGGCATAGCGCTGCAAGGCCGGGTTGGCGAATTTGCTGAACTGCTTGAAACGGATGCCCCTGAAGTCATTATCGGCGAATAACTGCAAAAAGCGCTGGGCTTGTGCGCTGGAGACAGTACTGAACACCGCAGGTCGCAACTGCAGGCCTTCACTGGCAAAATCCTGGCCGTGCTGGTAGTCGTACAATAACACCAGGCTCCAGGCACCCATCATGAAATGGCCTGCAGCCAGTGCGCTCAGGCGGCCATCCCGCCGCTCGCGCATGGCCTGGCGTGAATTGTTGATGGCACTGAGCAGTACCTGTTTGCCGGGCTGTTTGCCGCTACGCGTGATGGCTTCTTCCAGACCGAATGCCATCTCGTCATTGGCTGCCCAGACAATATTGATCTGTGGATAGCGCTGCAGCAGCCACAGCCCTTGTTGCAGTGCGCGCTGGCGCTCCCACTCTCCGTAAACCAGTTGGGTCAGACGGGCCGATGGATGGGCGGCAAGGACGCGCCTGGCACCGTCTACCCGCTCGGTGGAGGCCGGGGTGGAGCGATCTCCAGCCATCATCAGGACATTGAGCGGGGTTCCGGGTGTAAAGCGCTGGCGGGCTTCATCCAGGAGTGCCTGCATGGTAAGGCTGCCGGCCATGGTATTGTCCGGGGCCAGAGATCCCAGCCAGTGCCTGAGCCGCTGGCGTGGCTGACCGCTGGCCTGCAGCTGGGCGGGGGTAAGTTGATTGAAGCTGATGAAGCAGGGGATGCCAGCCTGATCGGCCATTGACAGCATGGCAGGACCGGCAAGCTTTTCGTTAACCAGCAGTAGGTAGTCCGGCTTGCGTACGCGCTGGGTGACAGTGCGGGTCAATGTCATCATCTGCACCGGATCCCGTTCGGCGTATAGCACTTCCAGCTGGATATCCAGCTGACTGGCTGCTGCCTGCATCGCCCGGCTGGCACTGAGCCAGAAGGCCTCGTTCGCACGCCCCGGCGAGATGAAAGTGACCGAAAATGCCCATGCCTGGCTGTGCAACATTATTGCAACAACCAGGGCAAGGATACGGAGCTGTCGAGTCACCTGCATGCCGGGGGCCTTTATTCATTCCTCCTGCATATTGCGGACTGCGCAGAGATTTGCTGGATGCCTGCCGGCTTAAAGACTTCTGAGCTGGCTGAGCGGCAAGGAGGTCGTGCGCTTGATTTCTTTCAGGACGAAACTGGATTTTACATCTTCCACACCTTGCTGTTGTAACAGTTCATCCATCACAAAACGTGAAAAGTGTTCCAGATCTTCAAAATAAACTTGCAACAGGTAGTCCATTTCCCCTGTCATTGCAAAGCAATTGATAACTTCCGGCCAGCGCTGGACTGCATCAATAAAACTTTGTACATGCGTGTTGCCACGCTTCTCCAGCACCACGCGCACATAAGCCTGCAAACCAAGGCCGATTTTGGCCGGGTCCAGCAACGCCACATACTGGCGAATGACACCAGACTCCTCCAATTGCTTGAGGCGTCTGAGACAGGGGGAAGGAGAGAGGGCTACTCTTTCCGCAAGCTCCACATTGGTCAACCTGCCATTGAGCTGCAGCTCGGACAGGATGCGCAAGTCTGTCTTATCTAGCGTAAGACTTGGCATGTAAACTCCTCTGGTTTTAATTTGTTGAAATTATATTTCTAGTTATTGTGTATCCGGGGAATGTTCGCAAGAAAATTGCCAGGCTTTTTCCCTAGAATAAAAAGCCTAACCTGGACATTTTACACGGTGGCATCAGATCACTGGATAATGTCGGCAAAGATAGAGGAGATGCCTGGTGAGACACACAAAACCGTGCCGCCGGGAAACTGAAGCAGTTTCTGCCCTTGGCTGCGGGCAGGCTCGCGCTTGGCTGATATGCTCAAGACGGTGGTGTCATGTGCCAAGTTGCTTCGTCACGTAGCCAGCCCACTCCTCGTTTTCCGGCTTGTCTTTCACTCTGTTGTCTACTGTCTGCCCGGTCATTTTCTTGCCGTCATGCACATCAGCCATAGCCGGCTATGCTGCGATCCAGCGTGCCTGGCTGTGATAACAAAGAGGAGAGATGATGAAAATGGAAGCACTACTGCATAACCCGCTGGCAACCGATGGTTTCGAGTTTGTCGAATACACGGCCCCCACAGCCGAAGGCATTGCCGATTTGCGCCGCTTGTTCCTGTCGCTGGGCTTTGTCGAAGTGGCACGCCACCGCAGCAAGAATGTCAGCCTGTACCGTCAGGGTGACATCAACTTCATCCTGAATGGCGAGCCCACGCAGCCGGCCAACGAATTCGGCAAGGTACATGGCCCGTCCGCCTGTGCCATGGCCTGGCGGGTGAAGGATGCGGCCAAGGCTTATGAATATGCGCTGGCCCACGGTGCCAAACCCTATGTGCGCCCCATCGGCATGATGGAGCTGAACATCCCGGCGGTGGAGGGTATTGGCGGCTCGGCACTGTACTTTGTCGACCGTTACGGCCCGGCTCACAATATCTACGATGTGGATTTCCTGCCGCTGGATGGCGTGGACCAGCACCCGGCTGGTGTCGGGCTGTATGAAATTGACCACCTCACCCACAATGTTATCCGCGGCAATATGGCGAAATGGGCCGGTTTCTACGAAAACATCGGCAATTTCCGCGAAATCCGCTATTTCGACATCGAAGGCAAGCTCACCGGCCTGGTATCCAAGGCCATGACCAGCCCTTGCGGCAAGATCCGCATTCCCATCAACGAATCCTCCGACGACAAGAGCCAGATCGAGGAATTCCTGCGCGAATACCACGGCGAAGGCATCCAGCACATTGCGCTGACCACCCGCGACATCTACCAGACGGTGGAAACGCTGAAGGCCGCCGGCACGCGCTTCCTGGATACGCCGGACACCTATTACGACAAGGTGGACAGCCGCGTGGCCGGTCATGGCGAAGACCTGGCCCGCCTGCGCAAGAACAGCATCCTGATCGACGGTGCACCGGTGGAAGGCGCGGGCATCCTGTTGCAGATCTTCACCGAAACCGTCATCGGGCCGATTTTCTTTGAAATCATCCAGCGCAAGGGCAACGAGGGGTTTGGCGAGGGCAACTTCCGTGCCTTGTTTGAATCCATCGAAGAAGACCAGATCCGCCGCGGCGTGCTGAAGGCGGATTAAGGCAAGGCAGGACAAGGTGGCAGATGGTTGCGCCGTCTGCCTCTGTGCACAGCTCTCCCTGTATGGCGGCCAGCCATGCAGGCAAGGAATGCCCCATGCGTAAATGGATAGGATTCCCGCACCGGGAAGGGACAATTTCCCGTCAGGCCCACGCCGATTTGCCGGCGGAGGGCATTTATGAACGTGAAGTCGGGCGCAGCGGTTTTTTTGGCCCGGCCACCCATCTGCATCACAAGCACCCGCCCACTGGCTGGTCGGCATGGGAAGGGCCGCTCAAGCCGCGCGCCTTCGACCTGAACGAACTGCCCAAGGACGTGGCAGCTCCCTGGTCCGCACCGCTGGTGTTGCATAACAGCCAGTGCCAGCTGCGCATCTGGACCTGCTCCCAGGCCATGACCCAGCTGTACCGCAATGGTGATGGCGATGACATGCTGTTCATCCATGCCGGCAGCGGCGAGCTGTTTTGCGACTACGGCCACCTGAGCTACCGCGATGGCGATTACATCCTGATTCCGCGTTCCACCAACTGGCGCATCGAACCGGCTGACACCACCACCATGCTGCTGATTGAAGCCAGCAACGGGGCTTACCAGCTGCCGGACAAGGGCATTGTCGGCCCGCATGCGATTTTCGACGAAGCCATGCTGGATGTCCCGGCCATCGACGATGCCTTCAGGGCGCAACAGACCGAAGACGAATGGCAGGTGGTGATCAAGCGCCACAATGTGCTGTCTACCGTCACCTACCCGTTCAATCCGCTGGATGCCATCGGCTGGCATGGCACGGTCGCGGTGGCGCGCATCAACTGGCGCGACATCCGGCCGCTGATGAGCCATCGTTATCACCTGCCGCCCTCGGCACACAGCACCTTTGTGGCCGACGGCTTTGTCATCTGCACTTTTGTGCCGCGCCCGATCGAATCCGACCCCGGTGCGCTCAAGGTGCCGTTCTATCACAACAACGACGACTACGATGAAGTCATCTTCTACCACGCTGGCGACTTTTTCAGCCGCGACAATATCAAGCCCGGCATGCTCACCTTCCACCCGGCGGGCTTCACCCATGGTCCGCATCCCAAAGCCTTTGCCAAGGCCATGAGCGAGCCGAAGAAATTCACCGACGAAGTGGCGGTGATGATTGATACCCGCAGCGCGCTGGAGCAAGGCCCCGGCCTGCCTGCCGTCGAGTGGACCGGCTACGTGGACAGCTGGAAGCCCAAGACCTGAACCTGACACAGGGCGGCTGGAGCGACACGCCATACCGCCCGTCAAGGAAAGCACACCGATGAAACTAGCCACCTACCGCAATCACACCCGCGATGGCCAGCTGATGGTTGTCAGCCGAGACCTCAGCCATGCCCTTGCGGTACCGCATATTGCCGCCAGCCTGCAGGCTGCGCTGGATGACTGGAGCCGCTGCGAGCCCGCCTTGCAGGAAGTCTATGCCGCCCTGAACCAGGGGACGGTCAACGGTGCCGTCCGCTTTGACCAGTCCGCCTGCCACAGCCCGCTGCCACGTGCCTATCAGTGGGCAGATGGCAGTGCTTACCTGAATCATGTGGAACTGGTACGCAAGGCGCGTGGTGCCGAAGTACCGGCCAGTTTTTATCAGGACCCGCTGATGTATCAGGGCGGCTCGGATACCTTTTTGCCGCCACATGCCGACATTCCGCTGGCCGATGTCAGCTGGGGGCTGGATTTTGAAGGCGAAGTGGCGGTGATTACCGACGATGTCCCGCTGGGCAGCCAGGCTGGCGACTGCGCCACGCATATCCGCCTGCTGATGCTGGTGAATGATGTCACGCTGCGCAACCTGATTCCGGCCGAGCTGGCCAAGGGCTTCGGCTTCTTCCAGAGCAAGCCTGCCACCGCCTTCTCGCCGGTGGCGGTGACCCCGGACGAGCTGGGCCGCGCCTGGCAGGACAGCAAGGTACACCTGCCGCTGCGGGTGGAATACAACGGCAAACTGTATGGCCAGCCGCAGTGCGGGGTGGAAATGCAGTTCAACTTTGCCCAGCTGGTGACGCATGTGGCCAAGACCCGCGCGCTGGCGGCCGGCTCCATTATCGGTTCCGGCACCATTTCCAATCACGACCGTGCCACCGGCTCCTGCTGCCTGGCCGAGCAGCGCATGATCGAGATCATCGAACAGGGCGCACCCGTCACGCCCTTCATGCAGCCGGGTGATCAGGTGCGGATAGAAATGCTGGATACCGATGGCCATTCCATTTTCGGTCGCATCGATCAGAAAGTGATCGCCCATGACTGAGCGTGTCCTGTATGGCTATTACCGCTCCAGTGCCGCTTACCGGGTGCGCATTGCGCTTAACCTGAAAGGCTTGGAATACCGGCAGCAGGCGGTCAACTTACTCAAGGGTGAGCAGCGCGATCCGGCCTATCTGGCGCTCAACCCGCAAGGGCTGGTGCCAGCCTTGCTGGATGGCGGCCAGTTGCTGACCCAGTCGTTGGCCATCTGCGAGTATCTGGACGAGGCCTATCCGGATACGCCAGCGCTGTTGCCGGCCGACCGTTTTGCCCGCGCACGGGTACGGGCGCTGGCCTTGAGCATATGTGCCGATATCCACCCGCTGCACAATGCCCGGGTGCTGAAATATCTGGAAAATGTACTGGCCCAGCCTGAAGCAGAAAAGCTGCAATGGATCCGTCACTGGATTGCCACCGGCTTTGGCGCACTGGAGCAGCAGTTGACGGCGCAGGTGACGCAATATGCCACAGGCGACGTGCCGGGTTTGCTGGATGCCTGCCTGGTGCCACAGGTATTTGCTGCGCGGCGCTTCGGGCTTGATCTGACGCCGTATCCCAATATTGTCCGGATCGATGCCGCGCTGGCGGCCTTGCCTGCCTTTGCCACTGCTCATCCGGCACGGCAGGCCGATGCGGTGTAGTGATCTTGACCCAGCCGGCCCTGAGCCGGCTTTTTTGCCTGCCAAGGCCAAGGCGGAAAATTCCCCCGCATTCTGGCTGTTTTTGAAAAATATCTTGACGCAGTGAGCCGGCTCTGATTTAATGCGTGGCTCTGATGACGCGAAAGCGTAGCAGCGATGGCCAGTTAGCTCAGTTGGTAGAGCAGCGGATTGAAAATCCGCGTGTCCGTGGTTCGATTCCGCGACTGGCCACCACTCACTGCCTTGTTCAGACGGCCAGTTAGCTCAGTTGGTAGAGCAGCGGATTGAAAATCCGCGTGTCCGTGGTTCGATTCCGCGACTGGCCACCAGAATTCACGCAAAAGCCAAGCTCAATGCTTGGCTTTTTGCATTTCTGCTCCCGCTGCAGTGTAGTCCTGCGGCTACATGGCAGTGGGTGTAAAATCGCTTGCTCCCACACTCAAGCGGAGTCCTGCCGTGTACCGTTTCATTGCCTCCGATCTGGACGGCACCTTGCTGGATGAACACCACTGCGTCAACGCGCTGACCGCACAAACCCTGCAACAACTGGAAGCACGCGGTCTGCGCTTTGCGCTGGCCACTGGCCGTCATTATCTGGATGTCAAAGGCATTCGTGATGCGCTTGGGATATCCGCCTATCTGATCAGCTCCAATGGCGCGCGGGTGCATGACCCGGACAATCGCCTGATCCACAGCAGCAATCTGGACCCCACCATCGTGCGCCGTATTGCCCAGCCGGAATTTGCGGCGGGAACCGTGCTGAATTTCTATCTGGACGATGCCTGGCTGATTGACCAACCCTACCAGTACCTGCTGGATTTGCACGCCGACTCCGGTCTGCACTACCAGATTGCGCCCTTGCATCAGCATGCTGGTACGGGCGTGGCCAAGGTGTTGTATATCGCCGACCACACCCATTTGCTGACGGTTGAAGCCAAGCTGCACAAGGCCTTGGGTGACCGTGCCTATATCACCTTCTCGGCAGACAATTGCCTGGAAGTGATGGCACCCGGCGTTTCCAAAGGCCATGCCCTGCAACTGGTGCTGGACGAACTGGCCATCGACACCGCTGATTGCCTGGCCTTTGGTGATGGCCAGAACGATATCGAACTTCTGCAAACCGCAGGCCATCCGCGCGTGATGGCCAATGCCCATCCGCGACTGGCGTCGCAGCTGCCGCTGGCACAAACCGTGGCCAGTAATGTGCAGTCCGGCGTGGCCTTGCATCTGCGGCAGTTGTTTGCTTTGTAGTACATCTGACTTGCCAGATGCATAAACATGAAAGGGCTGCCTCAGGCAGCCCTTTCATGTTTATGGGTTACTTATTGAAAATACAGGCTTGAATGATTGGTAGGATATGGATGGCATTTCCGGAAAATCATTGAGAATGGTACGATGTCGCCAACTTCGATGGTTACTCGATGCGTCTTGCTTGTTGAACGATATCTAATTCTCTTGCAGCGCATTGCTTTGTTTGATAAGTCGTCTTCTATTATATTCAGAGGCTGAAGGGTGCTTCGGTTTTTCATATTCTTAATGGGCTGATCGTGAAAAAATTAAGTAACAGATCCTGGCTATTGTCCCTGAGTGCGCTTGCTTTTATTGCAGTTGTTTATTCAACATACTTGGCATTGGCATATTCTGGGCAGGCACCTCTTGATTTGTATGCATTTAGACAGTCACAAACTGCATTGACTGCGTATTGGTTTTTGCAGGATGGATTCAGGATGTCTTATGAAACACCTGTCGCTGGATTTCCATGGTCAATACCATTTGAATTTCCGATTTATCAATTTATTGTTGCAGTTATATCTCATTGCTTCAGTGTGTCTCTGGATGCGACTGGGCGGATTGTGAGTTATTTGTTTTTCATTTGTTCGGTGGGTTCTGTTTATTCGATTACCAAAAAACTCAACTTGCCATTTGTTGTTTTTATTTTATTTGTTGCGATTGTATTCTCTATGCCCATTTATATATATTGGGGTAGAAGTTTCATGATTGAAACGGCGGCATTGTTTTTCTCACTGATGTCTGTCGTTTATTTTTTGGATTATTTTCAGGGGCGGAGTTCTCTAAAGGTAATTTCTTTGTTTTTGCTGTATGCAACGCTTGCGGTGCTACAGAAGGCAACGACTGCTTTGCCGGTTCTTTTTGTTCTTTCTTTGGTTTATTTTTTCAGGGAAGTGAAGCGTGATGAATCTCTTTTTCAGGTTGTTCTGGGAAAGAAAATGCTGCTGACGGGTGTGCTTTTTATTATTCCTATTCTAATTGGTTATGCATGGGTTTCTTATACGGATAGTGTCAAGATGCTCAATCCCTTGGGTGTTAAGTTGACTTCGGCAGCATTGGCAAAATGGAATTGGGGTACATTGGGGCAGCGCTTTTCCGGTGCGCTGTGGGGGGCTGTGTTCTGGAAACGTATATTTGTTATTAATATGTGCGGAGCACTTGGCCTTTTTATTTGCTTTGTTCCTTTTTTGCTCGGCGTTGGCCGGTATGTCAAAATGGTGATGTTGTGTGCATTGGGGATGGGGTTGGCTCCTTTGCTGCTTTTTACAAATTTGCATATTATTCATGACTATTACCAGTCGGCTAATATTTTGTTTTTTGCTTATGCATTGGCCGTTTCGCTGGGGGCTGGTCTGGCTCCATTACTGGGTGGTGAGGCTGTTCTATTTTCCCTCTTTCTGATTATGTTGTCTAATTATGCTGCTTTCAATTCAAGTTTTGTTCATAGTTTGAAGGCGGTGTTTGATAAAACTAATCGTGATGTTGCTGTTGGTGATGTTTTGAAGAGGGAGTTGCCGGTAGGTAAGGAATTTGTTGCATTTGGTAATGATTGGAGTTCGACATTTTCATATATGTCCGAGCGTAAATCATTTACGGTGCCGGACTGGTTTGATAAATATGGGGAAGTTGTCGAGAAGCCTGAAAATTTCATAAGAAATGGTCAGTTGGGTGGTGTCGTTTCTTGTGGTGGCGTGCGGCCAGATGTGTCTGAGCTTGTCAAGTGGTCTGGAGTGGGGCGCACATGGAAGGTTGGTATTGTGCAGGGCTGTGCAATTGCAACACCATCCCGAGAGTTGAATAACATGCAATGGAAGCCGGTTCATTGTGCCGGTGGGGTTGATTCTGCGGAAGTTATTAAAAAAGATGGCCAGAGATTTGTAAATATCTCAGGCTGGAGTATGTTGCCGGGTAAAAGTGGGCAGCAAGCGGATGATGTATATTTGGCTGTTAAGGATGAACGTGGAAGCGAATCCATATTTCAGGTTTTGTCTATTCCTCGCCCCGATGTGAATAAACATTTAGGAATTTCGGACGGCATTAATACAGGATTTTCCAGAGTATTGTCTGGTGAGATGAGTCCTGTCACATATCAAGTAAAAATTGTTCATGTTAAGGTGGGACAGTCTTATGTTTGTGATGCTGGAAATACAATTCATCTTGAATAATTAAGTTACAAGATAATGTATCTTGGTCAGTTAAGCGCATTTCCCCGGAAGCGGGAAGTGCGCTTTTTACATGCAAGGCCATGCTTTACAGGCTTGGGGACTCAGCCGCAATGTCGTGCTAACAAACTAGGGATGGCAAGTTGTAAAAGCAGGTTCAAGTGCTGACGAGCCCGAGTGTGATCAGCGGCCAGGTTCGGTCACTTTGCCATGGAGGCAGTGAGTTGTTAGCAGCTTGGTCAGCTTTTCCAAGGCCGGAAATATAAAACGCCCGATGTGTTGGATCGGGCGTTTGTGTATGAACTTGAACGATATATGCAGTACGTATCGGGCTGGCGTCAGGAGGTGAGTTGATATGCCACCAGGTAGTCCATTATCAGCCTTTCAGCGCCAGTGCCAGCGCTCCTGCCTTGTCGCCAACGATCAGATGCCAGGTGCCAGGCTGGGTCTGCACGCAGGCCATTACGCCAGCTTCTCGGGCGGCTGCTTCATTCAGGCTGTCGGCTTGCTTCAGCACCACGCGCACACGAGTGTGGGCAATGGCTTCCACCTGCTGCACATTGCCGCGGCCACCCAGTGCGGCCAGGATGGCGGCAGCCGTGGCGGCCAGTTGCGGGTCGGCCGGGCTGGCGGCTACCGCTGCCGGCGCAAGGACTGCCGCAGTGGCTGCGCTGGCAGCTGCAGCAGGCAGTTCGGCATCGTCACCGGCGGTTTTCAGGTAGATCTCCATATCGGTTTTCAGGTTTTCCGACTGCGGTCCGAAAATGGCCTGAATGCCGCTGCCCACTTGTACCACGCCGGATGCACCCATGGCCCTGAGCTTGGCCTGGTCCACCTGGGCCGGGTTTTTCACTGCAATGCGCAGACGGGTGATGCAGGCATCCAGATTGGTGATGTTGCTGCGACCGCCAAAGGCCAGTACCAGGGCGCGGGCGCGCTGGTCTTCGCTGACCGCATCTTGTGCAGCACCATCTTCGTCTTCACGACCCGGGGTTTTCAGGTTGAACTTGAGGATGACTAAGCGGAACACGCTGTAGTAGATGACGGCGTAGATCGGCCCCAGTATGAACACATACCAGGCATGGTGCGATTTGTTGCCGATCAGGTTGAACATCAAAAAGTCGATGCCACCTTGCGAGAAGGTGAAACCCATGTGCATGTCCAGCGAGTTGGCCACAAACTGGGCCGATGCTGCCAGGCAGGCATGGATGAAGTACAGCACCGGAGCCACGAACAGGAAGGCGAATTCGATGGGTTCGGTAATGCCGGTCAGGAAAGAAGTCAGTGCGGCGGAAATCATGATGCCGCCCACTTTCACCCGGTTTTCCGGCTTGGCGGTATGCCAGATGGCAATGGCAGCAGCCGGCAGGCCGAACATCTTGAACAGGAAGGCACCGGACAGCACGCCGGCAGTGGCATCGCCGGCAAAGAAGCGGTTGATGTCGCCGTGGATGTGCTTGCCGCTGGCATCGACAAAGTCGCCCATTTCAAAGAAGAAGGGTACGTTCCAGATGTGGTGCAGGCCAAACGGAATCAGTAGACGCTCGACAAAGCCATATACGGTGGCGGCGGTACGCGGGTCGCTGACCGCTGCCCATTGCGAGAAGGTCTTGATGGCGCCGCCGATGGGGGGCCATACGAAGGAAAGTACCGCGCCCAGCACGATGGCAGCCACGGCGGTGACGATGGGCACAAAGCGCTTGCCGGCAAAAAAGCCCAGATACTGTGGCAGATTGATGCGGTAGTACTTGTTGAACATGTATGCCGCCAGGCCACCGGCCAGAATGCCGCCGAACACACCGGTCTGGATGGATGGCATGCCCATGATGGTGTCGGGTTTCACGCCCAGCAGCCCGGCCATCACGCCCAGCGTGGTGGTCATCACCAGGAAGCCGATGGTGGCGGCAATGGCGGCCACGCCGTCGTTTTCGGTAAAGCCCAGCGCTACGCCCACGGCAAAGATCAGCGGCAGATTGCCGAAGATCACGTCGCCGGCGTTCTTCATCAGCGACAGCACGGCCAGCAGCACGGTGCTTTGGGTGTGGAAGTCGGTTGCACCAATACCCAGCAACAGGCCGGCAACCGGCAGCACGGCAACCGGCAGCATCAGTGCTTTGCCGATTTTCTGTAGAAAAGCGAAGGATTGATCAAACATGATAGTGATTCCTGCGTAATGCTCCCGTCCGGCTCAGCTGGCCGGGAGCCAGCACCGTCCGGGGAAAGCCGGACGGCAGGTTGGTCGCGCTTAGCGCGCCTGTTGTGCCAGATGGGCGCGTACTTCAGCCACCGTGCCCAGTGCTACTACTTGTTGGGCCAGTGCACGGCATTCGTCCATGCTCCAGCGTGCCAGTGTGGCCTTGACGCTAGCCACGGCCGGGGTGCTGACCGACAGCTCGGTCACGCCCAGGCCCACCAGCACCGGGGCCGCACGTTCGTCCGAGGCCAGGCCACCGCACACGCCCACCCACTTGCCGTGAGCGCGGGCACCATCGCAAGTCATGGCAATCATCGCCAGCACGCCCGGATGCAAGGCATCGGCCTGCTTGGCCAACTGCGGATGGCCACGGTCCATCGCCAGCACGTACTGGGTCAGGTCGTTGGTGCCGATGGAGAAGAAATCCACTTCCGGCGCAAAACGCGCAGCCAGGATGGCGGCAGACGGTACTTCCACCATGATGCCTACCTTGACGTCGGCGTGACCGCTGGCAGCTTGCTCTTCGGCCAGAATGGCCTTGGCGGCGCGCAGCTCGTCCAGCGAAGCCACCATGGGGAACATGATGTGCAGACGGGTCAGTGGTGCGGCTTGCAGGATGGCGCGCAGCTGGGTGCGCAGCAGGTCGGGGCGATCCAGGCTGACGCGGATGCCGCGCAGGCCGAGGAAGGGGTTGTCTTCCTTGGGCAGGGGCAGGTAGGACAGCGGCTTGTCGCCACCTACGTCCAGCGTGCGCACCACCAGCGGGCGATCGCTACCCAGCTCGCGGGCCACCGCGCAGTATTCGGCAGCCTGTTCAGCTTCGGACGGGGCGGTGTCGCGGTTGTCGAACAGGAATTCCGAACGCAGCAGGCCCACGCCCTCAGCACCGGCTTTCACGGCATCGCGGGCATCGGCGGCATTGCGGATATTGGCCACCACTTCGATACGGCTGCCGTCGCTAGTACGGCCCGGCTGTTGCGACATGGCCTGTTCGGCAGCACGACGTTCGGCCAGGCGGGCGATGGCGGCTTCGGCTTCGGCCTTCTCGGCGGCGGTCGGCGCAATGTTCAGGGTGCCGGCCGTGCCGTCCAGAATCACTTCACGGCCATCTTGCAGTGCCAGCGCAGCTTGCGAGATGCCGCAGATGGCGGGAATGCCCAGCGAGCGGGCCAGAATGGCCACGTGGCTGGTGGCACCACCGGTACGGGTGCAGAAACCCAGTACCTTGCTCGGGTCCAGTGCCGCGGTATCGGACGGTGCCAGGTCTTCGGCAATCAGGATGGAACCGGCAGGAACATCCAGCTCGCTTTGTTTGACGCCGGCCAGCAAGGCCAGCACGCGGCGGCCCACATCGCGGATGTCGTTGGCGCGTTCACGCAGCAGGGCGTTGTCCTGCGCTTCCAGGCGGGCAGAGTAGGCGCTGAAGGCGGCACGCCAGGCCCAGGCGGCGGATTTGCCATCGGCGAGGCCCGCATAGGTCAGTGCCAGCAGGTCCGGGTCTTGCAGCAGTTCCTGATGCATGGACAGGATGGCGCGCTTGGCCTGGTCTTGCAGCTGGGCCTTGATGGCTTCGATCTGCTCGGCGGCTTCTTCGGTCGCGCGGGTGAAGTTTTGCTGTTCCATCACGCCGGCGGCACCGGCTTCCACCACGTCAAATTCCTGCAGGCGGTGGTGGAAGATGCGGCCAATGGCGATGCCGGGCGAAGCGCCCACGCCAGCCAGCACGCCAGCGCTGTCCTGCTGCACCGGCTGGGTAGTAGCAGGAGCGGGAGCGGCCGGGGCTTCGTCCAGGCTTTCACCGCAGCGGTCCAGCAGCAGTTGGGATAGTTCAGCAATGGCGGCGGCGGCATCGCTGCCGGTGGCCACGACCTGTACCTGATCACCGTTTACCGTAGCCAGGCCCATAATGCCGACCACCGATTTGGCATTGGCCCGCTTGTCGCCCAGTTGCAGTTGGATGTCGGCGGCAAAGCGCTTGGCGGCACTGGCAAACACGGCTGCCGGACGGGCATGCAGGCCGGCCGGGTTGGTCAGGGTGATGGTTTCCGAACTCAGGGTATCGCCTTCCGCCTGGCTGGCGGCTTCTGCGCTGCCTTGCAGGTCCAGCGTCATGATGATGCTCTTGCCCGCCTCTACCAGGCCGCTGGCGCAGGTGAGCTTCTCCACCACTTCGCCATTGGTGATGATGATCTGGGTGAGCAGGCTGGGGGCAGTGCAGGCCACCAGGTCCAGGTCGAAGTCGATCAGCGGCTGACCAGCCTTCACCTGCTGGCCTTGTTCTACTAGCGGTACAAAGCCTTCGCCCTTGAGCATGACGGTGTCGATGCCGATATGCACCAGCACTTCGACACCATTGTCCGAGGTAATGGTCAGCGCATGATGTGCTGTATGGATATTGCTGACGATGCCGGTGACTGGGGCCAGCAGCGAGCAGGAAGTCGGGTCCAGGGAAATGCCGTCACCCACCATTTTGCCGGCGAAAACCGGATCGGGGACGGTATCCAGAGCGACCAGCCACCCGGAAAGGGGGGCCAGAATGTCCAGTCGTGGCGCGGGAGAGCCCATGTGAAACTCCTCAGGAGTTGATTGCAACAGTTATTTTATTACGAGCGATTGTTGGGGCAGGATTAAGCCGCAACTCGGCGCGTAAGGCAAGTGCCTAATCAGCCTGTTAAACGCAAGAATATTGTTATTTCAGGATTAAACCTGTTTTTGCCACTGGATGTGTAGGCAGATTGCAACGCCTGTATGATGCCAATATTGTAATTTAGCTACAGCTTTGATGTGAAACTGGCTTGATGGCCGTCAATAAAATGCATTCTTGCTTGAAGCCACCATGCCACAGTCGTGGCGTGGTGGCCGCAACCATTCAGCATAGCGGGATGCGGCGGTGGAGCAAGCGCGCAGCGCGGCGGGAAATGAAAACGCGACCCGTCTGGCTGGACGGATCGCGTGAAGTGTGGAATGGCGTGACAGATTACTGTTGCGCTGCCCGGCCCGGCTGCTCACCCATGAAGAACAGTGCCAGCGAGCTGGTGATCAGGAAGGCTGAGTATTCCCAGCCGCCCCCCTGATTGGTGAACATCCAGCCATTGGCGCCATGCACCAGTACGATGGTACCGGCCAGCAGCGGCACCAGCGCCAGCGCAACCCAGCGTGCTTTCAGTCCCAGGATCAGCAGCAGACCGCCACCGATTTCAGCTGCCATCGACAGGTAGCCGACAAAACCGGGCAGGCCAAGGCTGGAAAAGAACTGCGCGGTACCGGCCGGGCCAAATACAAACAGCTTGGTGGCACCATGTGCCAGATACATCAGGCCCAGGGATACGCGCAGAATCAGGGCAGAAAGGGCTGGAGAGGTGGTTTGCATGGTAAGGCTCCTGTAGCGGTTAAAGCCCGTATGGGGTGGGCTGTTGCAATGAGGGCATTTGACCATGAGCTGATGGTTGAATAAATATGCTATAAATGAAGAAATTATTTACTAATTGGAAATTATATGGACAGATTCTCGGAAATCCGCGCATTTGTCACCGTGGCGGAGCAGGGCAGCTTTGCCGCCGCGGCCGACAGGCTGGATCTCTCGCGCGCCATGGTCACCAAGCTGGTGTCGGCACTGGAGGCGCGCCTTGGCGTCCGGTTGATGCATAGGACAACCCGTCGCCTGTCGCTAACCGAGGCAGGTGAAACCTATCTGGCGCAGGGCGGGGCCCTGCTTGCCGAGCTGGAGGATCTGGATGCCCTGCTGTCGCAAGGTGCCAGTAAGGCTAGTGGCCGCTTGCGGGTGACGGCACCGGTTTCTTTCGGCATGCGCTTTCTGGGGCGGGCGATTGCCGGCTTCCAGCGCCAGCATCCGCAGGTTGAAGTGGAGCTGTCGCTGAACGATCGCAAGGTGGATCTGGTAGAAGAGGGATTTGACCTTGCAATCCGGGTGTCCAATCTGGCTGACTCCAGCCTGATTGCCCGTCCGCTGGCCAAAGTGCGCGACCGGCTGTGTGCGTCTCCGGATTATCTGCTGCGTCATGGCGTGCCGCAGCACCCGGACGAACTGGCGCAGCATGATTGTCTGATCTACACCCTGACCAGCCAGCCCAATCTGTGGGAATACCAGTGTCTGGACGGCAGCACTGGCAAGGTGCGGGTAAAAGGCAGCTTGCGTGCCAATAATGGCGATATCCTCACCGATGCCGCCATTCAGGGCATGGGGATTACCCGCCAGCCGGAATTCCTGCTGCAGCAGGCATTGGAGACCGGGCAGTTGCAAACCATTCTGGATGATTTCGGCCTGCTGTGTCTGGATGTCTCGGCGGTTTACCCAGTGCGCCGCCATGTGCCAGGCAAGGTACGGGTTTTTGTCGATTTCCTGGTGGAGTTCTTTGCCCAGCAAAAAAACAGCCCATCGTATGACGGGCCGTAAACTGACTGAAAGTGGGATCTGCTGCTGTATCAATGCTTGGCGGGTACGGCATCCGGTTCCGGCAGCACTTCACCGTTCAGCACGCGCTGCATGCGGTCCTGGTCCAGCGCTTTTTCCCAGCGGGCCACCACCACGGTGGCCACACCATTACCAATCAGGTTGGTGATGGCACGCGCCTCGGACATGAAGCGATCCACGCCGATCAGCAGAGCCAGGCCTTCTACCGGCAATTTGCCGCCCAGTGTGGCCAAGGTGGCGGCAAGGGTGATGAAACCGCCGCCGGTGACTGCCGCCGCACCCTTGGAGGTCAGTAACAGCACGCCGATGATGCCCAGCTCTTCACCCAGGCTCAGCTGCACATTGGTAGCCTGGGCAATGAAGATGGCGGCCATGGTCAGGTAGATGGAAGTACCATCCAGATTGAAGGAATAGCCGGTTGGTATCACCATGCCTACTACCGGTTTGGCGCAGCCCAGGTGTTCCATTTTCTTCATCATGCCCGGCAGGGCGGATTCGGACGAAGACGTACCCAGTACCAGCACGATTTCTTCCTTGATGTAGGCCAGAAACTTGAAGATGCTGAAGCCATTGAAGCGGGCGATGGCACCCAGTACCACAAAGACAAAGGCAAAGCAGGTCAGATAGACACAGGCCATCAGGAAGCCCAACTGCTTGAGCGAGCCCACGCCGTACTTGCCGATGGTGAAGGCCATGGCACCAAAAGCGCCGATCGGTGCCAGCTTCATCAGCATGTTGATCACGCCGAACAGGGCATGGGAAAACTCGTCCAGCATCGAAATGACGGTCTTGCCGCTGCTGCCCATGCGGGTAAGCGCCAGGCCCAGCAATACCGAGAACAGCAATACCTGCAGGATTTCACCGCTGGCAAAGGCACCCACCACCGTGTCCGGGATGATGTGCAGCAGGAAGTCCACGGTATTCATGTCCTTGGCTTCCGCCGTGTATTTGACGATTTCCTTGGCATGCAGAGTATGTGGGTCCACATTCAGGCCAGCACCCGGTTGCAGCAGGTTCACCACCACCAGGCCGATTACCAGCGCGAGTGTCGTGACGATTTCAAAATACAACAGGGACTTGACGCCGACGCGACCAACTTCCTTCATGTCGCCCATCTTGGCAATACCCACCACCACGGTGGAGAAGATGATGGGGGCAATCATCATCTTGATGAGCTTGATGAAAGCATCACCCAGCGGCTTCATTTTGGCGGCAGCTTCCGGATAGAAAGCCCCCATCAGTACGCCGATGGAAATGGCAACCAGCACCTGGAAGTACAGGCGCGAGTAGAGCGGAGTTCTGGCTTGCATGTCTGGTCTCTTGTTCTCGGATGTTCGGAGGTTGAGCGTTGTTCCGGACCCTGTCTGGATCCTGTTGTTGCCTACATCCTAGCAAGCGATTGGTTTTAGGCTAATTGCTGATATCCCTAAGCTGAATGGATTGAACGGATAGTCGGCCAAAAACAGTTGATAAGCATAGCGTTGGTGCTGAATGGGTAACTGTACTTTGTGCCTGCTTTGATCCGTTGTGCATTTCCGGGTAACGCGAAAAAATCACAGCTTTACTCAAAAGCATTCTTGGTTCTGGCTGCACAAGCGGGACTGACCGGCAACAGTGGCCGTGTCATCCGGGAGTTGTGGCAATGGATGCCGTCGTTGCTTGGTGGACTGCATGTTCACTGCCAGTTAAAGGAAAAACCCATGGTTAATGTCGACTCGATCCCTGTTGAAGTGCGCGAGCGCATCCATAATGTTGCATCAGACCTGTACGCCAAAAATGGTCACCAGTCATTTCCTGCGCTGGACGAAGTCCGCAAATGTGCAAATGTCGATATGAACGTGGCCAGCCTGGTACTCAGGGAATGGCGCAAGATCCAGCCTGTCAGCCCCGAGCCGCTGGGCAACAAGCTGCCCGTCCCTGTAGAAGAAGCAGGACTGGTGGCAATTCAGGCTGTCTGGATGCATGCCCAGCAGTTTGCAAATCAACATCTGCGTACTGCGCAAGCCGGCTGGCAGACTGAGCGGGATGAGCTGGATGCCCTGCGAGCCGAGCTGGCTGATGCATTTGAACGTCAGGCGGCCGAGCTGGAGGCCACCAGCCAGCAACTGAGCATGGTATTGGCACTGAATACACGGCAACAGCAAGAGCTGGAGCGTGCGGCTCCGCGCCTGGATGAATCGGCCAATCGTCTGGGGCAGACCGAATCGCGTCTGGTCGGGGTCGAGCGTGAGTTGAGCGAGACGCATGAGAAGCTGGCGCAGTCTTACGATGAGTTGCGCGCGCTACGTCAGCAATGTGATGAACTGCGCAAGGAGTGCGATGTGCTGCGCAAGCAGCAAACAGCACTGCAAGAAGAGCTGCGTGTACAGCGTTCTGACAAGGAAAGTGCACACCGTGCCGTGGCCAGCTTGCGCCAGCAATTGCAGGAGTTCACGACAGAGCGCGCTGGCGAATCTGCCTCCGCAGCATCCGCCCCTCCTGCTACTGCCACTGTTCCTGCTGCGGCAAAAGAACAAAGCGATCTTGAAGCTGCAGCATATGGTCAGTCAGTGACGGGGAGACTTGCAACGTCGTCACGTGCGGCAGACATGATTGTCCGATCGCGCTAGGGCGCATGCTTTGCATGCGCTTTCATTCATTCTTGGATATCAGGCTTGAACATCATTGTCTGATAGCCAGTGTCACCCCTGCACAGTTTAATGAAACTGGCGGATATACGACGCCACGCCACCCAGCAGCATTTCAATCGAAATCGCTGTCAAAACCAGGCCCATCAATCGTTCCAGTGCTGTGATGGCCTGCTCGCCCAGCAATTTTTGCAAGCGTCCGGAAAACAGGAACACCACGGTGGTTACCAGCATGCAGATGGTGAGTGCGCCTATCCACTCCAGCATGCGCGATGGCTCGCGGGTGGACATCAGCAATACCGTAGCCATGGCAGAAGGCCCGGCAATCAGCGGAATGGCAATCGGCACGATGAAGGGTTCGCCATGCATCTTGTCACTGCCGAACACGCTGCCGCCCTCGCTGGGGAAAATCATCTTCAGTGCAATCAGGAACAGGATCACCCCGCCCGCCACCTGCATCGACTGATCGGTCAGGTGCATCACGTCCAGAAAATTGCGGCCGAAAAACATGAAAGTCAGCAGAACCAGAAAGGCGATCATGCATTCGCGGTACACCACTTTCTTGCGGCGCTCCGGTTTTACCTGCTTGAGCGCGGAGATGAACAGCGGAATATTGCCTAGTGGATCGGTAATCAGGATCAGCAAGACCGTGGCGGAAATGAAAGAAGTTTGCATGGTGGTGTCGACGTGTTGGTAGAGGTGATGTTCTGTCTATAGTGACAGCTATTATCTTGATAGTTAGTTTTTGGGAAAAATGCTATTGCAATCAAGTGCTCATTGGGATATCTGAAATGGGTGGTGACCATAATTTTTCAAAGCTGTAGTTTGTTAACTTTGAAATATTTGTTTCACTGTTTCGTTTTGGGAGTTTTATGCCATGGCTCGTAATATGAATTCTAATTTTTATGTGATGCTAGGTATTGGTGCGAATGCCTTGTGGGGGGCGGCCTTTATTGTTCCGTATGCCTTGCATGACTTTCCTTCGGAGTTGATCACCATTTTTCGTTATTTTGTATATGGTGTTACTTCGATTGCTGTTTTGCTGTTGTTGGGTTTGGGTAATGTCAGAATTTCATTTCCCATTTTCATGGCGGCAAATGTAATCTCATTTTGTGGTAATGTGGGTTATTATCTTTTCTTGACCTTTGGTATCAAATATAGTGGTTTTGTCTATCCAGCGCTTATTATTGGCTTGTTGCCTGTTTCTGTCATCTTGTTTGGTGCATCTCAAGACAAGGGCCAGTCAGTGCTTGGCTTGCTGCCAGGTATTGGTTTGATTGTTTTTGGAATTGTATTGATTAATTTTTTGAGTGTGAATGATGCATCAGGCCTCACGCTGGATGCTGATCATGTTCGCGGCATTGTTTTTTCATTGATGGCTTTGTCGTTGCTTACAATATATTGCATTGCTAATGCCCGCTTTCTTAAGTCTAACATCGGTATTTCTTCATTGCGCTGGGCGGGTTTGTTGGGTATTTGCGCTTTATTGCAAAGTCTCCTGCTTACGCTCTTTGCCTATGTATTCGTCGGCCATGATATGTCAGTGTTCACAGCTTATTCTGCTGACAGGTTAATCGCCTTCATGCTTGGTGTGGTGTTCTTGGGTGTCTTTGTATCTTAT
Organism: Aquitalea sp.; assembly: GCF_030150775.1. Classification (NCBI taxonomy): domain Bacteria; kingdom Pseudomonadati; phylum Pseudomonadota; class Betaproteobacteria; order Neisseriales; family Chromobacteriaceae; genus Aquitalea; species Aquitalea sp. Next base: position 40,423 of record NZ_JASLFG010000013.1, on the reverse strand, counting down.
GTGGCAATGTGGTTGTGGAATGTGTCGTCACGCCATATTTCCAGCATTGTGGCAGGGCGAGTGCTGTGTCTTGAGACCATTTTTGCGCTTGCCTACGGTTATATGCTGGATGCGCGCATGCCCCACTCATTCGAATTGCTTGGTATCTGCCTTATTGTGTCGGGTGGCTATCTTGTCCAGTGGTGTGCAGGGAAAGCAGGCCTGGAGGTGTGATGCATGACGGCAAGACAGGTAGCCTATTGCGATGTAAGCGAATATGAAGATGGACAAGGCCCGGCGATGCCGGGCCTTGTCCATTGTGGCTAATGCGTCTTATTCGGCAGCGCGGTCATCTGCGTTGGTATCATCTGCCGTCGGTTTCTCGCGGCGGGCACTGCCAGCCACCATGGGGATGGCAAACAGACGGCAGGGCAGCGAGCCGTTGAACAGCGGGGTGCGGCGCTTGACCGACAGGTGGATCAGGTCGGACAGGCGCAAGTCGCCGGTAAAGAAGTGGGCAGTCCAGCCGGCAAAGTAAGCCTTCAGCCAGTCGCCCAGTTGCGGGTACAACTCGGCCAGCGCGTCCTGTTCGTCCATGCGCACGCCATAGGGCGGGTTGGTGACGATAAAGCCGCTGTCGGCAAACGGGCGTGCTTCCAGGATGTCCTGTGCCTGCAATTCGATGGCATCGGCCAGGCCGGCGCGTTGCAGGTTGGCACGGGCAATCGGCAGCATGTTGCGGGCACGGTCGCTGCCCTTGATGGCGAGGTCGCGTACCGGCAGTTCGGCAGCGCGGGCTTCGCTCAGCAGCGCTTCCCAGGACAGGGCGTCAAATTCGCGCAGGCGCTGGAAACCAAAGCGGCGGTTGCGACCCGGCGCGCGTTTGAGCGCGATGTCGGCCGCTTCCACCAGGAAGGTGCCACTGCCGCACATCGGGTCCAGCAACGGCTGGCTGCCATCGTAACCGGCAATCAGCAGAATGCCGGCCGCCAGGTTTTCCCGCAGCGGTGCTTCGCCGGTTTCCTCGCGCCAGCCGCGCTTGAACAGCGGCTCGCCGCTGGTATCCAGGTAAATGGTGGCATGGTCGCGGGTGAGGAAGGCGTGGATGCGCATGTCCGGCGTGCGGGTGTCCACATTGGGACGACCAGCATTGGCCTGACGGAAGCGGTCGCACACGGCGTCCTTTACCTTGAGCGAAACAAAATCCAGGCTGCGCAGTTGTGCGCCAATGGCATCGGTTTTTACCTTGATGCTGCGCGATACGTCGAACCAGCGCGGCCAGTCAATCTGCATGGCCAGCTGGTAGATGTCGCTTTCCTGCTGGTAAGCGCCTTCGGCCAGCTTCAGCAGCACGCGGCTGGCAGTGCGGCTGTAGAGGTTGGCCTTCATCATGATGTCGGCGTCGCCACGGAAGGCCACCCCGCCGTCCACCTTGCTGACATCGTTGGCACCCATTGCGTTCAGCTCGGCCACCAGTGTCATTTCCAGGCCGCGCGGGCAGGGGGCGAACAAGGCCAGTTGCTTGTCGCGCAGGCCGGTCAGCGCATACACCGCTTGTGCGGCCAGCTTGTCGTTCCATGCCGGTTTGTCCGCACTTCTGGCTTGGCGGCTGTCGTGCTGGCGCGGGTCGCGCTCCATGCGTCGAGGGCTGTCAAAAGGCTTGAGGCTGGCCGGGGAGTTGCTGCGCTCGCGCGGCTCCCAGCTGCGTTCATGGCGGGCATCGCGACGCGGGCTGTCCTCGCGCTGGAAGCGCTCACGCGGTGCACTGTCTTCCCGGCGTTCGGCCGGTTTGGCGAACAGTTTGCGCGGTGCGTTTTCCTGCGCCGGTTCGTCGCGGCGGAAGCGGTTTTCCCGTTCGACAGCCGGTGCCGGCAGGATTTCCGGGTCGTAGTAGCTGGCTGCGTCATGGCGTTCGGCACGGCGCGGGGCTTGTTCGCGTGGTGCTTCCTCTCGGCGGAAGTGATTGTCACGCGGCGCACTGTCATCACGACGCTCGGCCGCTTTGGAGAACAGTTTGCGCGGTGCTTGTTCCTGCGCCGGTTCGTCACGGCGGAAGCGGTTTTCGCGCTCGGCAGTCGGTGCCGGCAGAATTTCCGGGTCGTAGTGACGGGTGGCATCATTGTGCTCGAAGCGGCGCGGAGCCTGTTCACGCGGCTGCTCGTCACGGCGGAAGTGCTTGTCACGCGGGGCGCTGTCTTCACGATGCCCGGCTGGTTTGGCGAACAGCTTGCGCGGGCTTTGCTCGCTGGCTGCCGGTGCGGCAGGGGCATGGTCACGTTCCGGCTGACGCTCCATATTATGGCGTGCCGGCTTGTGCTCGATCTGACGATCCGGTTGGCTGTTCAGCGGTTTGCGGCCAGACGGGCCGCGGTCACGCTGATAGCTGCGTTCGCCATCCGGGCGGCGCGATTCATGTAGATCGCCACGGTTGTCGGCCGGATGCAGGCTGCGCGGTGCCGAAGCATCGCGCTCGCGCGGCGGGTAAGGCTTGCGTTCGCGGTCATCACGGTTGAACGGTTTGCGTTCGCCGTCACGCTGTTCGAAACGGCGCGGCTCGCCATCGCGTGGCGGATAGGGCTTGCGTTCGCGGTCGTCACGGTTGAACGGCTTGCGCTCACCATCACGCGGCTCGAAACGGCGCGGCTCGCCATCGCGTGGCGGGTAAGGCTTGCGCTCGCGGTCGTCACGGTTGAACGGCTTGCGCTCACCATCACGCGGCTCGAAACGGCGCGGCTCGCCATCGCGCGGCGGGTAAGGCTTGCGCTCGCGGTCGTCGCGGTTGAACGGCTTGCGGTCACCGTCACGCGCATCGAAACGGCGCGGCTCGCCATCACGCGGCGGATAAGGCTTGCGCTCGCGGTCGTCACGGTTGAACGGCTTGCGGTCACCGTCACGCGCATCGAAACGGCGCGGCTCGCCATCGCGCGGCGGATAAGGCTTGCGTTCGCGGTCGTCACGGTTGAACGGCTTGCGTTCACCGTCACGCGCATCAAAGCGGCGCTGTTCTCCTTGGCGTGGCGGCTGGCCGGCGGCCGGACGGCGGGAGGAGTAAGGATCACGCGGGCCATCGGCCGACGGTGCTTTTTTCTGGATGATAGGTCCCTTGGCCGTGCCATCGGCGGGTGCGGCGGCACTACCAGCGGCAGGCTGAGCGGGGGAGGTGTCGCTGCTGCTGACATCGCGGCGCAGATTGGCGCGCTGGCGTGAACGGAAAGTGGCCATGGGTACATCCTTCAGATAAGCAAGCTTTAAGCAATCTTCCATTTTACCTTATTTGCAGGCGCACTGCTTGGTGCTGCTCCGTCTTTCAGGTAGCATGTCCGGTTCCCTTTTGTTTTGGCGCGGCTTTGCCATGTTGCAGGATTCATTTGCCACCCGTCTGGTGGCCTGGCAGGAACAGCAGGGCCGGCACGATCTGCCCTGGCAGGTGAGTGACCCATACCGGATCTGGTTGTCCGAGATCATGCTGCAGCAAACGCAGGTTACTGCGGTGCTGGGCTACTACGCGCGCTTTTTGCAGCATTTTCCTGATATTTCCAGCCTGGCGGCAGCGTCCGTCGATGAGGTGCTGGCCTTGTGGAGCGGCCTGGGTTATTACAGCCGGGCACGCAATCTGCACAAGGCGGCGCGCATGGTGATGGAGGAGTTTGGCGGCAGCTTTCCCTCCCGGCGCGAGGAAATCCAGCGCCTGCCTGGTGTCGGGCGTTCCACGGCGGCTGCAATTGCCGCCTTTGCCTTTGGTCAGCGCGAAACCATTCTGGATGGCAATGTCAAACGTGTGCTGACACGTTGCTTCGGCATCAGCGGTTTTCCGGGCGAGAAGGCAGTGGAAAACCGGCTGTGGACGCTGGCAGAATCTTTGCTGCCGTCAGATGGTGCACAGATGACTGCCTACACCCAGGGTTTGATGGATCTGGGTGCCACCGTGTGCGGTCGCAAACCGGCCTGTACCGTCTGCCCGATGGTGGACGGTTGCATGGCCGCACAGCAGGGGCGTACCCATGAGCTGCCCACGCCGCGTCCGAAGAAGGCCGTGCCCACCCGTCACACCGTCATGTTGCTGGCACAGCATGGCGACAAGGTGTGGCTGGAGCGTCGCCCGCCCAGCGGTATCTGGGGCGGCCTGCTGTCGCTGCCTGAATTTGCCGACTCCATGGCGGTGGAAAGCTGGCTGGCCGAGCAGGGCAGTGGTGATGTGCTGCCCTCCTGGCCAGAACTGGAGCATGTGTTTACCCATTTTCGCTTGATCATTACCCCGGTGCCGGTGCGGCTGGATACGCTGACCAGCAACCGGGTGCAAGAGACCGCCGGGCAGTGGCTGCCTGTGGCCCAGGCGCTGGATGCCGGCTTGCCGGCACCGGTAAAGCGCCTGCTGCAGCGCCTGTCGGCCTGAGCAGCGGTCTGTCGGTGTTCATTTTTTGCGCAGCATGGCTGCCCAGGTGTGAGATATGGTTTCCGTAGTGCGTTCAATGGCCGATACCCTGGCCGATGCGGCCGACCCTAAACGGTGGCTGGAGCAGATGTCAGCTTCCTTGCCCGAGGCCGAAGCCAGCTTGCTGGCACGCGCCTTTGATGCCGCGCGCGAGCTGTACCGCGGCAAAGGGCTGGTGAGCACCGGTGAGGACCTGTTCAGCCATGCGGTTTCTGCCGCGGCCATTGTGGCCGACCTTAACCTGCTGACCGACGCCATTGTCGCCACCCTGCTGTTTGCCGTGCCGGACCACAAGCCGGACTGGCAGGGCTGGATGACGGAAAACTTCGGCCAGACCGTGACCGTGCTGGTGGACGGCGTGGGCGGTGTGCGCCGCATTACCGAGCTGGCGCGCATCGACAAGCTGGAAACCCCGGAAGAGCGCGCCCGCCAGGCAGAAACCATGCGCAAGATGCTGCTGGCCATGGTGGCCGACATCCGTGTGGTGCTGATCAAGCTGGCCTGGCGTACCCAGACCATGCACTACCTGCCCCATGTGCACGATGAGGCGGTGCGCCGTGCCATCGCCATTGAAACGCTGGAACTGTTTGCCCCGCTGGCCAACCGCCTGGGTGTATGGCAGATCAAATGGGAGCTGGAAGACCTGGGCTTCCGCCATACCGAGCCGGACAGCTACAAGAAAATTGCCAAACTGCTGGACGAGCGCAGGCTGGAGCGCATCGACTATATCGGCCGCGTGCTGGACACCCTGCGCGCGGAACTGAAAGCAGCAGGGGTCAAGGCCGATGTTGCCGGGCGGCCCAAACACATCTTCTCCATCTGGAAAAAGATGAAGAAGAAAAAGCTGGATTTCAGCGAGCTGTACGACATCCGCGCCGTGCGCATCCTGGTGGACAAGCTGCCGGACTGCTACACCGCGCTTGGCATCATCCACGGCATGTGGCAGCCGATTCCCGGTGAGTTCGACGACTACATCTCCCATCCCAAGGCCAACAACTACCGCAGCTTGCACACAGCGGTGATCGGTCCGGAGGACAAGGCGCTGGAAGTGCAGATCCGCACTTTCGAAATGCACGAACATGCCGAATTCGGCGTGGCCGCGCACTGGCGCTACAAGGAAGGCGGCAAGGGCGATGCGCAGTACGAGGAAAAGATTTCCTGGCTGCGCCAGCTGCTGGACTGGCGCGAGGAAATGTCCGACCGCGAAGGCCTGGCCGAAGCCTTCAAGACCGAGTTGTTCTCCGACACCATCTACGTACTGACGCCGCAAGGCCGGGTGCTGGCGCTGCCGCATGGCGCCACCCCCATCGACTTTGCCTATGCCATTCACACCGGCCTGGGCAACCGTTGCCGGGGTGCCAAGGTGGAAGGGCAGATCGTGCCCTTGTCCACGCCGCTGCAAAACGGCCAGCGCGTGGAAGTGCTGACCGCCAAGGAAGGCGGCCCTTCGGTCAACTGGCTGCACGATGGCTGGGTGAAAAGCCACCGCGCCATTTCCAAGATTCGCCAGTATATCCGCATGCAGAATGCGGACACGGTGCGCGAAACCGGCAAGCAGCTGTTCGAGCGCGAGCTGGCCCGCCACCCGCACCAGCAGCCTAATCTCACCCTGCTGGCAGAAAAACTGGGTTACGCCAAGCTGGACGAGGTGTACGGCGCGATGGGGCATGGTGAACTGAGCACCCGCGCTGTCGCCAACGCCATTGCCAGCTTTGCCCCGCCACCGCCGGTGGATGTGGAACCGGAAAGCATCATCCGCGCCAGTCGCGGCGGTCATGACGCTGGCGGCATCCTGATCGAAGGGGTGGACAACCTGATGACGGTACTGGCCAAGTGCTGCAAGCCGGCACCGCCGGATGCCGTGGTGGGCTTTGTCACCAAGGGCCGTGGCATTTCCATTCACCGCACCAATTGCCTCACCCTCAAGCGGCTGTCGGCTGATGTGCCGGAGCGGTTGATTGCCGCCGGCTGGGGCGATCAGAAAAGCAGTGTGTTTCCGATTGATATCGAAGTGGTGTCACTGGATCGCGGTGGCCTGCTACGCGATATTTCCGACGTGCTGTCTCGCGAAAAGCTCAACCTGATTGCGGTGCACACCCTGTCGCGTGATATGCGCGCCAAGATGCGCTTTACCGTGGAAGTACGCCAGGTGCAGGACATCAGCCGTGTGCTGGCGCGCATGATGGAGTTGCCTGGCGTCACCGATGCGCGTCGGGTGTAATCCCCAGTCATGAGCGAACCGTTTTGCGGTGCCAAGGCAGCGTTGTTTTATCAGGACAGCCTGCTGGTGTATCTGCGGGATGACAAAGCGGGGCTGCCCTTTGCCGCCTGCTGGGATTTTCCCGGCGGCGGGCGCGAAGGGCAGGAGAGCCCGTTTGCCTGCCTGCAACGCGAAACGCGGGAAGAATTCGGTATCCTGTTACGGCCTGTACAAATTCTCTGGCAGCGCAGTTATCTCAGCTGGCACCAGCCGGGGGTGGTCAGCTTTTTCATGGCTGGCCAGTTGAATGCCAATCAGGTGCAAGCTATCCGTTTTGGTGACGAAGGTCAGTGCTGGGGCTGGATGAGTGCGGCAGACTATCTGGCGCAAACTGCCGCCGTGCCGTATTTGCAGCAGCGCCTGCGGGATTTTCAGGTCGCCGGGCAAGGTTAGTGCAGCCTGATGCACTGCACATTGCTTTCAGCTGAAGATATTTCCATAATCTAGCCCTTGCTCCGCCGGCATGGCCAGCCTGCCATTGCCGCCGTACGGATGCCCAACCGAGCCGGAACCCATGTCAGAACTCACAATCGCGGCACGCCGTGCCCTGTCCATGATGGACCTCACCACCCTTAACGATGACGACACCGATGACCGGGTGATTACCCTGTGCCAGCAAGCCGGCAGCAGCGCCGGCACGGTGGCGGCAGTCTGCGTCTATCCCCGTTTTGTCGCACTGGCGCGCCGTACGCTGGATGAGCTAGGCCTGTCGCAGGTTAAGGTGGCCACGGTGACCAACTTCCCGGCCGGTGGCGATGATATTGCCGTGGCTGTGGCCGAAACCGAGGCTGCCATTGCCGCCGGGGCGGATGAAGTAGACGTGGTGTTTCCGTATCGTGCCTTGCTGGCCGGCAAGGCCGATGTCGGTGCGGAGCTGGTGGCCGCTTGCAAGGAAGCCTGTGGCGACAAGCTGCTCAAGGTCATCATCGAAAGCGGTGAACTCAAGGATGCACGGCTGATCCGCGAGGCCAGCCTGATTGCCATCGCTGCCGGTGCCGACTTCATCAAGACCTCCACCGGCAAGGTAGCGGTGAATGCCACGCTGGAAGCCGCCGGCATCATGCTGGCCGCCATCCGTTCCACGGGTGCCCGTTGTGGTTTCAAGGCAGCCGGGGGCGTGCGCACTGCCGCAGAAGCCGCCGAATACATCGATCTGGCTGAGCATCTGCTGGGCGAACCGTGGGTGACGGCGCAGCATTTCCGCTTTGGTGCCTCCAGCCTGCTGGCCAATCTGCAGGCCGAAATCGGCGGAACGGCAGCGGCAGCAGGCAGTGGCTACTGAGTACTGAGCTGCCGCCGATCCATATCATTCTGGCCGAAGCCCGTCTTCGGCCTTGTCTTTTCGGGGCCAGTTTTCAGCCCCTTTCTTGCAGGAGTGCAGCATGTTTTTGCCGCAGGAAGTGATACGCAAGAAGCGCGATGGACAAACACTGTCTGACCAGGACATTCAGCAGTTTGTCGCCGGCATTACCGACAACAGCGTAGCCGACAGCCAGATTGCCGCCCTGGCCATGGCGGTGTATTTCCGCGGCATGGAGCTGGAAGAAAACGTCGCCCTGGCCATGGCCATGCGTGACTCGGGACGCTGTCTGCACTGGGACGACCTGCACCTGCCCGGGCCGGTGCTGGACAAGCACTCCACCGGTGGCGTGGGGGATGTGGTGTCGCTGATGCTGGGCCCGCTGATTGCCGCCTGTGGCGGCTTTGTGCCGATGATCTCCGGCCGTGGCCTCGGTCATACCGGCGGCACGCTGGACAAGCTGTCGGCCATTCCCGGCTACAACCCGTTTCCCACACCGGAGCGCCTGCGTCAGGTGGTGCGCGAGGTCGGCGTGGCCATCATCGGCCAGACCGCTGACCTGGCCCCGGCAGACCGCCGCTTTTACGCCACGCGTGACATTACCGCCACGGTGGAATCCATCGCCCTGATCACCGCCTCCATCCTGTCGAAAAAGCTGGCAGCCGGGCTGGATGTGCTGGTGATGGACGTCAAGGCTGGTAGCGGGGCCTTCATGCCGAGCATGGAAGCCTCCATCGCGCTGGCCGAACGCATTGTCCATGTCGGCAATGGCGCTGGTGTGCGCACCAGCGCACTGATTACCGACATGAGTCAGCCGCTGGCCTCCACGGCAGGTAATAGTCTGGAAACGCTGGAAGCGCTGCGCTATCTGCGCGGAGATGCCCGCAACCCGCGCCTGCACGCCGTCACCATGGCCTTGTGCAGTGAAATGCTATTAGCCGGAGGGCTGGCCACCAACGAAAATGATGCGCGCCAGCGACTGGAGCAGGTTCTGGACTCTGGCCATGCTGCAGAGATTTTTGCGCGCATGGTGGCCGAGCTGGGTGGGCCGGCAGATTTTGTCGAGCACCATCAGCGTTATCTGCCGGCAGCACCGGTGCTGCGCCCGGTCTATGCTGAGCGCAGCGGCTTTGTCGCCGCCATGGACACCCGAGCCCTGGGCATGGCGGTTTGTGCGCTGGGTGGCGGTCGTCGCCTGGCCAGCGACCAGTTGGACTACCGGGTCGGCCTGACACAGTTTGTCGAACTGGGACAGTGGGTGGCAGCCGATCAGCCTTTGTTGTTGATTCATGCTGCCGATGAATGTGGAGCCGACGAAGCCGCCCGCCGCATCCGCAGTGCCATTCGCCTGAGCGAGGCAGCACCAGCGACCTTGCCACTGGTCTATCAGACCATCCACTGCCGCTGAGCGCAGGAGACTACATCATGCAACGCGCCATCATCCTGATACTGGATTCGCTGGGCATCGGTGCTGCTGCCGATGCGCCGCAATTCGGCGATGCCGGCAGCAATACCCTGGGCCATATCGCCATGGAAGCTGCTGCTGGCCGTGCCGACAAGGGCCGCAGCGGCCCGCTATACCTACCCAATCTATCAAGGATGGGGCTGGGCCATGCCTGCCAGCTGTCATCCGGCTACTTCCCGGCAGGTATGGACCAGACCGCACCGATAGCCGCTTACGGCTATGCCCGCGAGCTGTCCAGCGGCAAGGACACCCCGTCCGGTCACTGGGAAATCGCCGGAGTGCCAGTACTGTTCGACTGGGGTTATTTCACGGACAAGGACAACAGCTTTCCCGCCGTCTTGCTGGATGAAATTGTCAGCAAGGCCGGGCTGGCCGGTTATCTGGGCAACTGCCATGCCTCCGGCACGGAAATTCTCGATCTTCTGGGCGAAGAGCATATGCGCACCGGCAAGCCGATTTTCTATACCTCGGCCGACTCGGTATTCCAGATTGCCTGCCACGAAGAAAGCTTTGGCCTGGAGCGGTTATACCAGCTGTGCCAGATCGCTCGTGCGGCGCTGGAACCCTACAATATCGGCCGCGTCATTGCCCGTCCGTTTGTGGGGGAAGGCAAGGGGGGCTTCGTGCGTACCGGTAACCGCAAGGACCTGGCACTGCCGCCGCCTGCTGCCACGGTGCTGCAAAAGGCGGCTGAGGCCGGCGGGCAGGTGGTATCCATTGGCAAGATCGCCGACATCTACGCCCATGTCGGCATTACCGAACAGCACAAGGCCACCGGTTTCGACCAGATCTGGGATGCCACGCTGGCGGCCATGCGTGATACCTCAGGGCGTGCCATCATCATGGCCAATTTCGTTGATTTCGATTCCAGCTACGGCCACCGCCGCGACATTGCCGGTTACGCCCGGGCGCTGGAGGAGTTTGATCGACGCCTGCCTGAGGTGATGGCTGCCTTGCAAGCAGACGATATCCTGATTCTTTCCGCCGATCACGGTTGTGATCCCACCTGGCCTGGCAGTGATCATACCCGTGAGCATATTCCGGTGCTGTGCTACGGCCATACGGTTAGGCCTGGCAACATCGGTGTCCGCACCACCTTTGCCGATATCGGCCAGAGCGTGGCCAGCCATCTGGGCCTGTCTGCCATGGATTACGGCATCTCATTCCTGAACTGAACCCCGCCACAAGGAGACACACCATGGCTACCCCGCATATCAATGCCCACAAAGGCGATTTTGCCGAAACCGTGCTGATGCCCGGCGACCCACTGCGCGCCAGGATGATTGCCGAAACCTTTCTGGACGATGCCAAGGAGGTCACCAGCGTGCGCAATATGCTGGGCTACACTGGCAGCTACAAGGGCAAGCGCTTGTCAGTGATGGCGCACGGCATGGGCATTCCCTCGGCCAGCATCTACACCACCGAACTGATTCAGCACTATGGGGTGAAGAACATCATCCGGGTTGGTTCCTGCGGTGCCGTTACCGCCAAAACCCAGCTGCGCGAGCTGTATATCGCCATGGGCGCCTGTACCGATAGCAAGGTTAACCGCATGCGCTTCAATAACCACGATTTTGCCGCCATTGCCGATTACACCTTGCTGCGCACGGCAGTGGATACCGCGGCCCAGCTGGGGCGCAGCGTATCGGTGGGCAATGTGTTTTCCGCCGACCTGTTCTACGGAGTGGAACCCACCATGCTGGAAGTGCTGGAACGGATGAACGTGCAGGTGATGGAAATGGAGCTGGCCGGCATCTATAGCGTGGCGGCACAGTATGGTGCCCGTGCGCTGGGCATTCTTACCGTGTCAGACATCATCCCCACTGGCGAAGCCGCCACTGCGGAAGAGCGGCAAACCACCTTTCACGAAATGATGGAACTGGCGCTGGAAACAGCCATCAAGTTGTAAGTAATTAGTAATGCTGCGGTGCGTCATCCGGCAGCCCCCAAACAGGGTTTTCTGGCTGTAAACTGCAGCGGAAAGCAACTTTTCTGCTTGATCTTCAGAGTGGAAACTACGTTTTCATTAAAAAATTCATTGAATATCAATGTGTTGTGATGTTGTTGTATCTGATGCGATTTTTTTAGTGCAGTGCACAAAAAATACTTGCCAAACTACTGATCGGTACTGATAATGAAACCTGCATCAGGACGTGGCATGCAATGTGTGCGTTTTGGTGTTGTCTCCTCCATCCTCCTTCTTTTAGGTGGAACTTGGCGCAATCAAAATGGATTGCGCTTTTTTTTTGCCCTGCGCATGCACAACCCGGTGCAATCAAGTATCTTCCTGCGCTGTATGGCGTTTTTTTGCTGCTGCTGTGGCAAAAAAGGCCGCATTCCTGCCCCGTTTCAGCATTGTCATTTGCTTTGTTACACAATGGTTTGACAGTGGGAAGGGCACTGCATTAGAATCCGTAACTTTCAAGAATTACGATGGAAGAGTTCCATGAAGACCTTTTCTGCCAAGCCGCATGAGGTTAAGCGCGAGTGGTTCGTGGTCGACGCCGAAGACAAGGTGCTGGGTCGCCTCGCCGCCGAAATCGCTCACCGCCTGCGTGGCAAGCACAAGCCGGAATACACTCCGCACGTTGATACCGGTGACTACATTGTTGTAGTCAACGTTGACAAACTGCGTGTTACTGGTACCAAAGCGCTGGACAAGAAGTACTACCGTCACTCCGGTTACCCGGGCGGTATCTACGAACGCAACTTCACCGAACTGCAAAACCAGTTCCCGGAGCGCGTTCTGGAAAAAGCCGTTAAAGGCATGCTGCCGAAGGGTCCGCTGGGCTACGCCATGATCAAGAAGCTCAAGGTGTACGCTGGTACCGAACATCCGCACACTGCCCAGCAGCCCAAAGTGCTGGAATTTCGTTTTTAAGGCATAGAGAATGAACGGTAAATACTACTACGGCACCGGCCGTCGCAAGAGCTCCGTAGCTCGCGTGTTCATGCAAAAGGGTAGCGGCCAGATCATCGTTAACGGCAAGCCGGTTGACGAATACTTCTCCCGCGAAACCGGTCGCATGGTTATCCGCCAGCCGCTGGTTCTGACCGAAAACACCGAATCCTTCGACATTAAGGTTAATGTTGTTGGTGGTGGTGAAACCGGCCAGGCAGGTGCTATCCGTCACGGTATCACCCGCGCTCTGATCGACTTCGACGCAGTTCTGAAGCCGGCTCTGTCCGCTGCAGGCTACGTAACCCGCGATGCGCGTGAAGTTGAACGTAAAAAAGTCGGCCTGCGCAAAGCTCGCCGCGCCAAGCAGTTCTCCAAGCGTTAATCGCCGGATTCCTGTTTATGCAAAAGCCGCCTCCGGGCGGCTTTTTCTATTTCTGTCGTTGCACTTTCCCCAGCACAGATGCCCTGTCTGTTGCCTTGCTAAATTCTGACTGTCGTCTTTTCCCCGCACTTTCGCAATTGCTGTTCATGAAAATATCACCCTATTAACAGCAATGTCTTTAAGCTGTCATTTAAATTGATTAGTTTACAAAGAAAATGCCAGAGAGTTTAACGGGTTTACCCCCGTGCTTACACCGTGTATGGTGGCCCCCTTTTGTCTTTGTGGCCTGCCCTTCCGGGCGGGCTGGTAGCAGCGTGAAACCGCTGTTGCCAATCTGCTGATCTACAGGAAACTCCGATGTCTTTGAAGCAACGTTTGCTGGCTTTTGTCGCTATTTTGCTGGTGGTGGTCATTACCGTGCTGGCGGTACTGTCCTATCAGCGCATGCGCACGGAAATCATCGAAGGCATCCGGCATGAGCTGGATGCCGCCATGCAAGGAAGCCGCAGCGCACTGGGCAACTGGCTGGCCCAGCGCAAGGATGCCGTAGAGGCTACTGCCTCTGCGCTGGTGAGCAACGGCGATATCCTGCCCCAGTTGCAGGAGGGCAAGACGGCTGGCAGGTTTGATCAGCTGTTTGCCGGTTATGCCGACAAGCGCATGATTTACCATCTGGCAGAAAAACATGCACCGGAAGGTTACGACCCGACATCACGTCCCTGGTACAAGCAGGCTGCAAGTGCCAGCTCCGGCATTGTTACCGAGCCCTATGTGTTTGCCAGTACCAAAAAACTGGGGGTGACGGTGGCATATCCCTTGCTGCGTAATCAACAGCTGCAAGGCGTGGTGGGCGGTGATATTTCGCTGGAAGGCATTATTGGCCTGGTACAGGGGATCAAGCTGCGTGGCGATGGCTATGCTTTCCTGGCAACCCGCAACGGTAAGATCGTTGCCCATCCCGCTGCGGACAGTGCGCTCAAGCCGGTGGCTGAGGTGATGCCAGGCCTGGATGCGGCTTTGCTGCAGCAGGCGGATGAGCATGGCAAGCTGGAGGAGCTGGAAATCGGCGGCCGTGCTGTTTTCCTGCAGTTGACGCCGGTGCCTGGATCGGACTGGGTGCTGGGCAGTGTAGTGGACAAGTCGGCCATTCTGGCTCCGCTGCAGGGCTTGTTGATCACGCTGGTAGTGGCCGGTCTGCTGTGTAGTATTCTGGCCATTGTGTTGGCGCAATTGGCACTTACCCGCCTGCTGCGTGGCCTGGTGCGCTTGCGTGATGCCTTGCTGGAAATCTCCAGCGGCCATGCTGATCTGACCCACCAGCTGCAAGTGGAGCAGCAGGATGAAATCGGCCAGACCGCCGAGGCATTCAACCGCTTTGTGGCCAGTCTGCGCCGCATGTTCATTGATGTGCGCGAGCATGCCGTTTCGCTGAATGGCGAACTGGATAGCCTGAAACAGGTGACCGATACCGTGGCCAGCCAGTCGGAGCGGCAGTCGGAGGTTTCCAGTGCTGCCGCAGCCACCATCGAGCAGATCACGGTCAGCATCAATCACATTGCCGACAATGCGGCGATGGCAGAGCAGGCAGCCAGCGACACCGGCACCACCTCGGCCCATTCCGCCCAGGCGGTAAGCAGGCTGGCGGACGATATTGCCAATATTGCCGAGGAAGTCGGTCATCTGGATGGAGCACTCAATGCTTTGGGTGAACGTTCCGGGCAGATGAATACCATTATTGGGGTAATCCGCGACATTGCCGACCAAACCAATCTGTTGGCGCTCAATGCGGCGATCGAGGCGGCTCGCGCCGGCGAGGCCGGTCGCGGCTTTGCCGTAGTGGCGGATGAAGTACGCAAGCTGGCCGAGCGCACGGCCAAGGCGACCGTGGAAATTGGCCAACTGATTGATGCTACCCATGGCGATATCAACACTGCGCTGGATGATATGGCTGGCACGCAGCGCTCGGTGGCCAGCGGCGTGGAGGCATCCCGCATGGTGGCGCAGGATATGTCCGGCATTCAGGGCCGGATTGCCCAGGTTGTCGGTGCCATTCACGATATTGCCGATTCCACGCGCGAGCAGTCAGTGGCCACCAACGAGATGGCACGGGCGTCGGAGCAGGCCAACCGGGCCACCATCGAAACCGATCAGGCGGTACAGGGTGCGATGCAGACCGTGGCTGAATTGCATCGGCTGTCGTCCGATCTGCAAGCCATGGTAGCCCAGTTCCGCCTGTAAATATCCGGCCTGCGCCGAGCGGGCCAGATCAATGTTGCATCGCGCCAGCATAGTCCTTAGACTGTCGCTTTTGCGACGTTTATTTACACAAGGAAGTACAGCATGATCAAGGTGGGCATCGTCGGCGGTACCGGTTATACCGGTGTCGAACTGTTGCGTCTTCTGGCCGGGCATCCCGGTGCCGAGGTGGTGGCCGTTACCTCGCGCAAGGAAGCGGGCATGAAAGTGGCCGAGATGTTCCCCAGCCTGCGCGGTCGCGTGGATGTGGCCTTCTCTGCACCGGATGAAACCGCGCTGGAGCAATGCGATGTGGTGTTTTTTGCCACCCCGCACGGCGTCGCCATGGCGCAGGCGCGCGAGCTGCTGGCCGCTGGTGTAAAAGTGATCGACCTGGCTGCCGACTTCCGCCTGAAAGACCCTGCCGTATTCCAGCAATGGTATGCGATGGAGCACAGCTGCAGCGACCTGCTGGCCGAGGCCGTATACGGCCTGCCGGAAGTCAACCGTGATGCCATTCGCGCCGCCCGCCTGATTGGCATGGCCGGCTGCTATCCCACTTCTGTACAGCTGGGCTTGCTGCCGCTGCTGGAAGGCGGCAAGCAGCTGATTGATACTCAAACCCTGATCGCCGACTGCAAGTCCGGTGTGTCCGGTGCCGGTCGCAAGGCTGAAGTCGGTGCCCTGCTGGCCGAAGCAGGCGACAACTTCAAGGCCTATGCCGTGAAGGGCCATCGTCATTCCCCGGAAATCGAGCAAGGCTTGTCGGCCATTCACGGCGGCCCGGTCAAACTGACTTTTGTGCCACACCTAACCCCGATGATCCGTGGCATCCACTCCACCATCTACGCCCGCATCAAGCCGGAGGCGCTGGACACCGACTTCCAGACCCTGTTTGAACAGCGCTATGCCGGTGAGCATTTTGTCGATGTGCTGCCGGCTGGCAGCCACCCGGAAACCCGTAGTGTACGTGGCTCCAATACGGCGCGCATTGCCGTGCATCGGCCGGGCAATGGCGATCTGCTGATCATTCTGGTGGTGGAAGACAATCTGGTGAAAGGTGCATCCGGCCAGGCGGTGCAGACCATGAACCTGATGTTCGGCCAGCCGGAAAACGCCGGTCTGGACATTGTTCCCCTGCTGCCTTGATCGCGCTGGTGATTGAATATTGGCCATTCGCCCTGATATCCGACTAAAATAGTAGGTGAATGGCCGCAAGGCCGAAATCGATTTGCGAGGTGAACCATGTCCGAGACTACCGAAATGCCGACCCCGATCAACTTTACCGACAGCGCCTGCAACAAGGTGCTGGACCTGATCGCGGAAGAGGGCAATCCTGATCTGAAACTGCGCGTGTTCGTGACCGGCGGTGGCTGCTCCGGCTTCCAGTACGGTTTTACATTTGACGAAATCGCCAATGAAGACGATACCGCTATAGAGAGAGACGGTGTCACTTTCCTGGTTGACCCGATGAGCTACCAGTATCTGGTGGGTGCCGAGATTGACTATCAGGAAAGCCTGGAAGGCTCCCAGTTTGTCATTCGCAACCCGAATGCCACCACTACCTGCGGTTGTGGTTCTTCCTTCTCGGTGTAAACCGGCGGGACGACAAACAGGAGTAGAATGAAAACCCGGGCTCAGGTCCGGGTTTTTTTGTATCGGGGGAAACAAGATGAATAAACTGCCGCCACTGGTATTACCCAAGGTCGAATTCAATCGCGAATTCAATTTCAGCGACGCCGATTTCGAGCGTATTCGCAAGCTGATCTACAAAGAGGCCGGCATCTCGCTGAACCCGTCCAAGAAGGACATGGTGTACGGCCGCTTGGTAAGACGCATCCGCGAGCTGAAACTGGCCACCTTTGCCGCCTATGTGGATTTTCTTGAGTCGGTAGCGGGCAAGCGCGAATTCGAGCAGTTTGTGAATGCCCTCACCACCAATCTCACCTTCTTCTTCCGGGAAGAACATCACTTCCCCATTCTGGCGGATCAACTAAAGCAAAGGGCGGCCGCCGGTGCCAGCGAGCTATCCATCTGGTGCGCGGCATCTTCCACCGGCGAAGAACCGTATTCGCTGGCCATTACCGCGCTGGAAGCCTTTCCGCATACTAGCAAGCCGGCAATCAGCATCATGGCCACCGATCTGGATACCAGCGTGCTGGAAACCGGCCGCAAAGGCATTTATCCGGAAGACAAGATTGCCCGCCTGCCGCCCGGTCATGCCCACAAGTATTTCGACAAATTGCCGGATGGCACCTATCAGGCCAAGGCGGTGTTGCGCAATATGATTACCTTCCAGCGGCTGAACCTGATCGAAAACAACTGGGCGCTGCGCAAGCAGTTTGATGCCATTTTCTGTCGCAATGTGATGATTTACTTCGACCGCGATACCCAGTTTGCCGTGCTGAAGAAATTTGCGCCGCTGCTCAAGCCCGATGGCCTGCTGTTTGTCGGCCACTCGGAAAACTTCTATTTTGCCTCGGACTATTTCCAGCTGCGTGGCAAGACGGTTTATCAGCACGCACCGAAAAAGTAGCGTTTCCCCCATTGAGCCCTGCTGCGCTGCGGCGTAGTATCCGGGGTCTCAATCGGCTTAGCCGGACGGGCAAGCATGGCTTGCCCGTTGTCACGTCTGCTGGAGTCAACATGAAGGTAGCAGTGCTGGGGTCGGGTGTAGTGGGAGTATCCACTGCCTGGTTTCTGGCCCGTGCAGGGCATGAGGTAGTGGTGTTGGACCGTGCCAGCGGACCGGCGCGGGAAACCAGTTTTGCCAATGGCGGCCAGATATCTGTCAGCCAGTCCGAACCCTGGGCCAACCCGGCCGCCCCCTGGCAAATCCTGCAATGGTTGCTGCGCGACGATGCTCCGCTATTGTTCCGCCTGCGGCTGGATCCGGCCCAGTGGCGCTGGTGCTGGCAGTTTCTGCTGGAGTGCCGCGGCAGCCGTGCCGAACGCAATATGCGCCAGATGCTGGCGCTGGGCCGCTACAGCCGCGATACCCTGCAGCTGCTGCGCGCCGAACTAAATCTGGATTACCAGCAGCAGACCCGTGGCATCGTGTCGCTGTTTCACACTCAGCGCCAGCTCGACGAAGCCGCCCATGTGGCCGCGCAAATGCGCGAGCTGGGCATGGACAAGCACATCATCAGCCGTGAAGAACTGGCACGCATCGAACCGGCGCTGGCCGGCATTGCTCCCGCCCTGGCCGGTGCCAGCTACTGTCCGTCGGACGAATCCGGCGATGTCCATTTGTATACCTGCGCCATGGCCGAGCATGCCGCCCGTGCCGGGGTGGAGTTCCGCTTCAATACCCGCATCAATGCGCTGGAAACTGACAATGGCCGTATCAGCGGCGTGTCGGTCAATCTGCCGGAGGGCAATTACCGCCGCGTAACAGCAGATGCCTATGTGCTGGCGCTGGGCAGTTATTCGCCCTTGCTGGCGGCACCCTTGGGGCTGCGCCTGCCCATCTACCCGTGGAAGGGCTATTCCGCCACCTTGCCCTTGCGCGACCCTGCCACGGCCCCGCTGGCCAGCATTACCGATGAAGCCTACAAGGTGGTGATCTCCCGTCTGGGCACGCGGCTGCGCATTGCCGGGACGGCAGAGCTGGCAGGTTACTCCAGCAGCCTGAATGCGGTGCGCTGTCAGGCCTTGATCAAGCGTGGCCAGGCCTTGATGCCCGAGGTGGCCGACTGGGATGCCGCCGAGTTCTGGAGCGGCTTGCGCCCGGCCACACCGGGCAATGTGCCGCTGATTGGCCGCAGCCGCTATGCCAATCTTTACTTCAATACCGGTCACGGCACGCTGGGCTGGACCGAAGGAGCGGGCAGCGGCAGGGCGCTGGCGGAAATCATCAGCGGCTGCACCCCGCCGATTGACTTTGCCTTTCAGGGCATTTGATCCGGCGCAGCGGGTAGCATGGCAGCAATGCTAAAATGCCGGCCTGGATTATCCCATTTTCTAACTGGAGTCGGACCATGCGTATCGGAACCCCGCACAGCGCCACTGCGCTGCGTGTCATGCTGCTGGGCAGCGGCGAGCTGGGCAAGGAAGTTGTCATTGCATTGCAGCGCCTGGGGGTGGAAACCATCGCGGTGGACCGCTATGCCGGCGCCCCAGCCATGCAGGTGGCACATAGCAGCCATGTCATCAATATGTCGGATGCCGCCGCGCTACGCGCGCTGGTGGAACAGGTGCGCCCGCATCTGATCGTGCCGGAAATCGAAGCCATTGCCACCGAAGAGCTGCTGCGCATCGAGGCTGATGGTCTGGCTGAGGTAATCCCCACCGCACGTGCCACCAACCTCACCATGAACCGCGAAGGCATCCGCTGTCTGGCGGCGGACGAGCTGGGCCTGCCCACTTCGCCGTTTGCCTTTGCTTCCTCGCTGGACGAATTGCAGCAGGCCATCGACGCTGGCATCGGCTACCCCTGCCTGGTGAAGCCGGTGATGTCCTCCAGCGGCAAGGGTCAGTCCCTGTTGCGTGGGCCGGATGATGTGGCCAAAGCCTGGGAATATGCCGTCAGTGCCGGCCGTGTGGACAAGGGCCGGGTGATTGTCGAAGGTTTCATCGACTTCGATTACGAAATCACCCAGCTCACCGTACGTGCCAGCGATGGTCAGGGCGGTATTGCCACCCACTTCTGCGACCCCATCGGCCATCTGCAAAAGAACGGCGACTACGTGGAGAGCTGGCAGCCACAGCCGATGAGCGAACTGGCACTGCTGCGCGCGCGTGAAATGGCCAAGGCCGTGACCGATGCACTGGGCGGACGTGGCCTGTTCGGGGTGGAGCTGTTCGTCAAGGGCGATCAGGTATGGTTTTCCGAAGTCAGCCCGCGCCCGCACGATACCGGGCTGGTGACACTGGCCACCCAGCGCTTCTCCGAATTCGAACTGCATGCGCGCGCCATTCTGGGCTTGCCGGTGGATGCCAGCCTGCGCAGTGCCGGTGCCTCTGCAGTGATTTACGGTGGCATGGAAGAGCAGGGCATTGCCTTTGAAGGCGTGGCCGAAGCACTGGCGGTGCCGGGTGCCGACCTGCGCCTGTTCGGCAAGCCGGAAAGCTTTGTCCGCCGCCGCATGGGCGTGGCGGTGGCCCAGGCCGATGATGTGGCCACTGCGCGTGAGCGTGCCTTGCTGGCCGCTTCGCTGGTCAAGCCGGTAAAGGACTGAGCCATGCAGGAAATGACGCCATACGAGCTGATGGGTGGTGAAGGCGTGGTGCGCTGGCTCACCAACCGCTTCTACGACATCATGGACAGCGACCCTTCGGTCAAGGTGCTGCGCGACATGCACCCGGCTGATCTGGCCGGTTCGCGGGAAAAGCTGTTCATGTTCCTGTCCGGCTGGCTGGGCGGGCCTGGCTTGTACATGGAAAAGTTTGGTCATCCGCGCCTGCGCATGCGCCACATGCCGTTTGCCGTGGACGGGGAAATGCGCGACCAGTGGATGCAGTGCATGACCCAGGCAGTGAATGAACTGCTGGTGGAGGACTGGCTCAAGGCCAAGCTGCTGGAAGCCTTCTATAACACCGCAGACTTCATGCGCAATCAGGAAGAGTAAGCGCCGGTCTGATTCAGCGTAACCGGATAACCCTCTGCACGGTCATTGCCGGCAGAGGGTTTTTGTTTATCTGTTGTCGGGCAACGGCGGAATGGAATAAGTACCGGTGACATGGGCCACCGGCTCGTCACTGCCCGCGGAGTACAACAGCACCTCGCCCACGGCCAGGCGCTTGCCTAGCTTGAGGATGCGGCCTTCGGCAATCACATCTTCCTGCGGTGGCTTGCGCAGGAAATTGATATTCAGGCTGGTCGTCACTGCCAGTTCCACCTTGCCTATCATGCCCAGCACCACGGCATACAGGGTGGCATCGGCCAGCGCCATCAGGGCCGGGCCGGCAATGGTGCCACCGGGGCGGATCAGGTCGGGGTTGAAGTGCATGCGCATGCGGGCGGTGCCATGGGCAATGTCCTCGGTACGCATGCCGAACAGTTTGACCAGCGGCAGTTCGCTGTCGATCAAGGCCTGGAACTCTGCAACGCTGATCTGGCTCATGGTTGGCTCTGGTGATGGCAGGGCACCATGGTGCATGACCATTACGTCAACGTCAATTTGCCGTCATCATCCATGACTGCGATGGCGGCCAGGACAATCCGTGGTGAAATTCTCAGCGCGGACGGTGACCACGCTCGATCAGCACGCCAACGCGGCGCACACCGGGCAGAATGCCCAGCTTGGTGACGGAAACCTGTACCCAGGGCGCGCCAAAGTCTTCGCGAATCACTTTGGCGATATATTCGGCCAGCGCTTCGAGCAGCAGGAAGTGCTGTTCGGACAGTGCCTTGCGCAAGCGTTCCACCACCACGCCATAGTGAATGGTGTCGCCGATATTGTCGGTGTGGCAGGGCACTTCACTGGGAATGCCGATTTCCAGGTCGATTTCGATGGTTTGCGGATTTTTCCGCTCCCACTCATAAACACCGATAATGGTGTCGGCGCGTACTTCGCGCAGGAAAATGATGTCCATTGCTATGCCGGGAGTTGGGCTTTGTCGCCCGATACCGTAAAATCCGAAGCCTTCTATTCTAATGGATACACCATGACCACGACAGCATTTGCCTTCATTGTTGCGGCCTACCTGCTGGGCTCGCTGTCTTTTGCCGTGATCGTGAGCAAGGCCATGGGCATGGCCGACCCGCGCAGCTACGGCTCCGGTAATCCCGGTGCCACCAATGTCCTGCGTTCCGGCAAAAAGATTGCCGCTGTGCTTACCCTGCTGGGTGATGGGGCCAAGGGCTGGGTGGCGGTGGCGCTGACGGCCTGGTTCGGCCCGCGTTATGGCCTGGGTGAACAGGCCATTGCCATGTCGGCACTGGCGGTGCTGATCGGCCATATGTGGCCGGTATTCTTCGGCTTCAAGGGCGGCAAGGGGGTGGCTACAGCGGTGGGCGTGCTGTTCGGTTTCAATATCTGGCTGGCGCTGGCCGCCATTGCCACCTGGCTGTTCATGGCCTTTGTGGTGAAGATCTCCTCACTGTCCGCCATCGTCGCCTGCGTAATGGTGCCGGTCTACGCCTATTTCATCACCGGCCCGTCTTCACCTTATTTTGGTACCTGCATCATCATCGCCATTCTGGTGATTCACCGTCACAAGTCCAACCTGATCAAGCTGTTGACCGGGCAGGAAGGCCGGATAGGCGAGAAAGCTGCTGGCAAAGGCGACAAGCAGGCCTGAGTCCTGTCTCGACCCGGATGCAAAAAGCCCGCACATGCGGGCTTTTTTATTTGTACTGCCTGCTGCGGGCTAACCGTCCGACAACACCTTGACGTGGGCCGTCACGCTGCGTGCCAGCGAGGACAAATCATAGCCGCCCTCCAGCACCGAGACGATGCGGCCATCGGCGTACTGGTCGGCAATCTGCATCAGGTGGCGGGTCACCCACTCGTAGTCAGCCTCCACCAGTCCCAGTGAGCCCATGTCATCCTCGCGGTGGGCATCAAAACCGGCAGAGATGAAAATCATCTGCGGCTTGAAGTCGTGCAGGCTGGGCAGCCACACGTTTTCCACCACTTCGCGGAATTCCCGCCCGGTGCTGCCAGCCTTGAGCGGCACGTTCACCATGTTCGGCCCCTCCGGGTTGTCACCGCAGTAAGGGTAGAAGGGGTGCTGGAAGATGGACACCATCATCACGCGCGGGTCGTCACGGAAGATGTCTTCGGTGCCATTGCCGTGATGCACGTCGAAGTCGATCACGGCAATCCGCTCGAACTTGTAGGTGGACAGCGCATGGGCAATGCCGACGGCGATATTGTTGAAGAAGCAAAAGCCCATCGCCTTGTCGTGTTCGGCATGATGGCCCGGCGGGCGAATGGCACAGAAGGCATTGGGAGCCTTGTCCTCGCACACCAGTTCCACTGCCTTGATCACCGCACCGGCGGCGCGACGTGCGGCAGGCAGGGTGCCCGGTGCCATGGCGGTATCCGGGTCCATGCGGAAGGTACCGACACTGGGCGCACAGGCTTCGATGTATTCCACATAGCGTGGCGGGTGCACCCGGGCCAACTGCTGCTCGGTGACTTCCGGCGCTTCCACCTCATGTAGGCTGTCGTAAATCTGTGCTGCCATCAGTTGATCCTTGATGGCAACCAGGCGCTCCGGGCATTCCGGGTGGCCTACCCCCATATTGTGCTGCAGGCAGACAGGATGGGTGATGTAGGCAGTGAGTCCATTTCTCTGTAGACGGTTTTTTAGCCAAGTTAACACGAGCGTTTCCTTGTTGCGTACGATTGTTTGCGTACAATGGACGCGAGTTTTATCTTTATGTATTTTCGATAAATACTGCGCGCAACCGGGTCCAAATGCAATCACTCAGCCTTGCCTATCGTCAACTCAACACGCTTATTCTGGGCAAGCCCCGCGCTATCCGGCTGGCGCTGGCCTGTCTGATTGCCCGTGGCCATCTGCTCATCGAGGATCTGCCCGGGGTGGGCAAAACCACGCTGGCGCATGGCCTGGCTGCAGTACTTGGCCTGCATTACCAACGCGTGCAGTTCACCAGCGATCTGCTGCCAGCCGATATTCTGGGCGTAAACATCTACCAGCGTGAAACCGGCAGCTTCCGCTTTCATCCGGGGCCGGTGTTCAGCCAACTGCTACTGGCCGACGAAATCAATCGTGCCTCGCCCAAGGTGCAATCAGCCTTGCTGGAGGCCATGGAGGAGCGCCAAGTCTCCATTGATGGCGAGAGTCATCCGTTGCCAACACCGTTTATTGTGATCGCCACCCAGAATCCTTCCGAGCAACTGGGGACTTTTCCACTGCCCGAGTCGCAGCTGGATCGTTTCCTGATGCGTATTGCGCTGGGCTATCCGGCGGCAGAGGCCGAGCGCGCATTACTCTTGGGCCAGGACCGTCGAACCTTGCTGGATGACATCACCCCTTGCCTGAGTGACGATGGCTTGTTGCAGTTGCAACAAAAGGCTGCTGCACTGACCGTGACGTCAGATCTGGCCGACTATGTGCTGGCCCTGTTGCAGGCAACGCGTCAGGACCGTAGCTATCTGGCAGGTCTCAGTCCGCGCGCAGGGCTGGCCCTGCTGGCCGCAGCCCGTGCCTGGGCCTTGCTGGAAGGGCGTGATCATGTGCTGCCGGAGGATGTGAAAGCCATTTTTCCGGCTGTGGCCGGACACCGGCTAGGTTTGAGCGGAGACGCTTCTGCCAGCCTGACTGCACTGCTGGAACATGTTGCCATTCCGTAAGCCATTGCGCGGCTGGTGGTTGCGCCGTCTGCCGAAGGAATCCGTTTGCCGCTTGGGGCAGCGGCGTATCTATTTGCTACCCACCCGCTTTGGCCTGTTGCTATTGCTGGTGGCTGCTGCGGTATGGGTGGGTGCGTTGAACTACGCGGTCAGCCTGGCTTATGTGCTGGCCTTCTGGTTGCTTGGTTTATTGCTGGTGGCTGTGCTGATGGCTTATCGTCAGCTGTCCGGCCTGCAACTGCAGGTGCAGGAGAGTGAAGGGGCGTTTGTTGGGCAGTTTGCCGACTGCCGTCTGCGTCTGCTCAATACCACGGCAATCACTCGCCAGCTGCTATTGCAGTCCGAGCAGGGTGGAGAGTGTGTGCCCTGTACGCTGGCGGCCATGGCCGAACAGTCGGTGACCGTTGTGCAGCTGCTCAAGCGGCGTGGCCGCCATGCCTATCCCGCTATCCAGCTGTGGAGCACTGCCCCTTTTGGGCTAATCCGGGCATTTTCATGGTGGCGGCCGGATGCGTCCTTGCTGGCCTATCCGCTTCCCTTGCCTGATCGCGAACATCAGGACTGCCATCATGAAAATGGGCGGGGCCGTAATCGTGGTGATGACGAGGAGGATTTTTCCCATCTGGGAGAATACCGTCAGGGGGATACACCGCGGCAGATTGCCTGGAGTGTGCTGGCCCGGCGTGATGTATTGGCCAGCAAACGTTTTGCCAGCCAGCCACGCGGTCAGGCATTGCATCAACTGGCATGGCAGGACTATCCGGCGACGCTGGATGTGGAAAGCCGGCTTTCACGATTGTGCTGGAGGGTGTTGCAGTGTGAGAAAGCCGGCCAGCATTACCGCTTGCACTTGCCCGGTTGCATGGTGGAGCCATGGCCGGGACAGCGCGAGCAGGCATTGGCGGCATTGGCCGAATTCAGGTTGCCCGTATGAGGCTGGCCCAGTTCCGGCAAGGTGAAATGGCGGTATTGCTGGCCCTGGCGCTGGTGATGCTGCCGTTATTGCTGCATCTCCCCTCTTGGTTGCCCATGCTGGTACTGACCATGCTGCTGGTTCGTGGCTTCTTGCTGCAGCGCCAGAACCAATTGCCATCGCTGTGGCTGTTATTGCCGCTGCTGGGTTTATCAGTATTTGGCTTGTGGCTTAACCTGAATACCCTGATCGGGCGTGAGGGCGGGGCGGCCTTGCTGGTTCTGTTGCTGGGATTCAAGAGTTTCGAATCACGCCAGCAACGGGATTGGCAGGTGCTGCTGGCACTGGGTTTTTTTCTGGCAGCAATTCCACTGCTGTTTGACCAGTCCCCACCGTCTGCGCTGTGGCTGATTGTCAGTCTATTGGCACTGACCTGGGCCATGCTGCGGCTGGCTGGAGGTGCAGTACAAGGGGCTGCTGGTATGGCAGCTCAGGCCTTGTTGTTGTCCCTGCCGTTGATGCTGGTCCTGTTTGTGGTGATGCCGCGCCTGCCTGGGCCGCTGTGGAGCATGCCGCATGAACAGCATGTTGCCAGCACCGGGCTGTCTGACAGCATGGAGCCCGGCAGTATCAGCCAGTTGGTGCAGCAGCAAGAGCCAGCGTTCTCGGTTGTGTTTGACGGCCAGCCACCCGCACATGAGCAGCTGTACTGGCGCATCATGATTTTTGATGATTTTGATGGCCGGCGCTGGCAAAGCGTACACGGCCAGACGCGGGAGCAAATACAGCTGGCAGGGGGCGAAAAGGTGCGTTATCGCCTTACCGGCAAGCCTTCCAGATCACGATTGCCCCTGCTGGATTACCCGCTGGCCGCACCAGCAGAAGGAAGACTGGAGCCGGGGGGGCTGTTCAAGCTGGCTAGTGATCAGGACGATGTACTGCGCATCTCGGGTGAGAGCCTGGTTGGCAGTCATTATCTGAGTGAGCTAAGTCGCAGCGATCAGGACTTCTACCGTCACCTTCCGCCCGGAAATCCTGCCAGCCGCCAACTTGCCATGCAGTGGCGTAGCCAAAGTAGTGACAGTGCCGGTTTTGTGCGCGAGGCCCTGTTGCACCTCCGCCTGGGCGGTTTTGCCTATACGTTGAGGCCGCCTTTGCTGGAGGGAGACAACAGTATCGATGCTTTTATGTTTTCCACGCGGCAGGGCTTTTGCGAACACTATGCATCGGCCTTTGCTTTCATGGCGCGGGCTGCCGGTATTCCTGCCCGGGTAGTAACCGGCTATCAGGGAGGTCAGTTCAACCCGCTTGGCCGTTTCTGGCAGGTACGTTCTTCCGATGCGCATGCCTGGGTTGAAGTCTGGCTGGCTGAAAGCAGAGAGTGGTTACGGGTTGACCCAACCGCGGCCGTTGCGCCGGAACGGGTCAGCCAGGATCTCGGGCAGAGCATTCCTGCAATGCAGGCCCAATTACCGGTATTCGGTAGTCGCATGCCAGCATGGATGGTGCGTGTGCAGCAGGGCTGGCAAGCCGCCGGTTTTGCCTGGCAGCAGTGGGTTGTCGGTTACGATGCCTCGCGGCAATTGAGTCTTTACCGCTGGTTGGGGCTGGGCGAGATCGTCGACAGTGCATCTGTTGTGCGAGCGCTGTTATGTGGAGTGGTGCTTGCTGGCTTGCCATTGCTGTGGTGGTGGTGGCGGAGCACGGAAAGTGTGCCTTTGCAGGAAGGGCGTTCGCGGCTGGAACGTGCTCTACAGCAGCAGGGTATCATCCTGTTACCCAGCGATGGCCCGCTGGATATGCTGAACAAGGCCAGAGGTTTGCCTGCTCCTGCCTATCGCGAACTCAAGCAGTTGTGCAAGGACTACGCTGCAATGCGCTACCAGAACACGGCATTGTCACAACAGCAGGCGCGCTTATGGTTGCGCAGGGTCAAGATTTTCTCTACCGATCTGGCGAGAGGGAAGTTGCGCTAGGGGGGCTGAGGTATTGGTGGTCCGGCGTACTTTTGCTATTGCCTGCTGGCTGCTACATGACCTGCCTAAAGTATCTAAACAGAAACCCCGCCATGGCGGGGTTTCTCCTTGTATCACCGTTTTCGGTGCTATAGCAGGAAGTCGCGGGAGATACCCTTGCGACGCAGGATACGACGCAGTTGTTCCAGGCCTTCAATCTGGATCTGGCGTACTCGCTCCCGCGTCAGGTTCAGCGCAGCTGCCAGTTCTTCCAGCGTGCAGATTTCATGACCATTCAAACCATAACGGCGCTCGATCACCATGCACTGCTTGTCATTCAACTGGGCCAGCCAGTCTTTGACAAACATTTCCAGCTGGTTGTTGTGGAGCTGAATTTCCGGTTCTTCATGCTGCTCATCCGGAATCGATTCACCAATCGACAGCATGGGGTCGATATCCAGCGGTGCGTCCAGCGAAGCCATGCGTTCGTTCAGGTTCATCACCTTGCGGACATCTTCCACCGGCTTGCCTACCTGATGGGCAATTTCATCCAGAGTAGGCTCACGTCCCATCTGGCTTTCCAGATAGCGTGATGCCCGCAGATAGACGTTCAGTTCCTTGATGACATGGACTGGCAGGCGGATGGTGCGCGACTGGTTCATGATGGCACGTTCGATGCTCTGGCGAATCCACCACGTGGCGTAGGTAGAGAAGCGAAAGCCACGCTCGGGGTCGAACTTTTCCAGCGCATGCATCAGACCGATATTACCTTCTTCGATCAGATCGAGCAGGGCAAGGCCACGGTTGATGTAATGCTTGGCAATGTTCACGACCAAGCGCAGATTGTGCTCGATCATTTTTTGCCGGGCGTCGAAGTCACCTGCGACAACACGGCGAGCCAGTTCCAGTTCCTGGGCTGGGGTCAGCAGCGCATTGTTTCCGATATCGTTCAGATAAATCTGGGTGACATCAGCAACTTCTTCTGTAACGCTCTGGCGCTCGGCTGCCTCTTCGGTTTCGGCTTCGGCAGCAGCTTCTTCGGCAACTTCTTGTTCAAGAGCTTCCTCTTCTTCGAGGATATCGCTGTCTTGGTTCATAACTCCCCCCGCTACGGTGGCTCCTGGCAGGGGAAGATACCCCTGGTCAGGACTTGTGGTCTAGGTACTGCATCGGATCAACCGGTTTCCCGAAGCGGCGGATCTCGAAGTGCAGTTTTACCTGATCGGCATCGGTATTGCCCATTTCGGCAATCTTCTGCCCTTTCTTGACACTCTGTCCCTCCTTAACAAGCAACTGACTGTTGTGGGCATACGCTGAAAGGAATGTCTTGTTGTGCTTGATGATGATCAGCTTGCCATATCCCCTCAAGCCATTCCCGCTATAAACAACTTTGCCATCTCCGGCGGCAATCACGCTTTGACCTGCGCGACCGCTGATATCAACCCCTTTGTTGCTGTCCGAATAACCGCGGATCAGCTTGCCTTCAGTTGGCCAAGCCCAGGCGACTGCGTCTTCACTGACTGCTGGCTGGGATTTTTCTTCAATTTTGTTTTTATTTTCCGATATTGCAGCAGGTGTACTACTGTCCTTTTTGTCGGACTGAACTGCCGGAGCCGATGCATTGCCCATTTTCACCGGGACAGTTTTTTTTGCCGTGCTGCCTTCGCTTTGCTGTGCCAGCGTTTTCGCAGCTTCTTCCGTGTATGGCAGCTTCAGTGCTTTCGGGTAGTTCTTGCTGCTGGCTACCGGGGTGCCACTTTCAACGACAACTTTCTGTTGCGGTTGCGCCACCGCAGTGCTTTCCTGAGGCGTTGCTGCCGCTGGCGGCGTCTGGCTGTCCTGCGTACCCGGAGGTGTCAGGCGCAATACCTGACCCACCTTGATACCGGTGTCCGGCAGATTGTTCCAGGCGGCGACATCCTTGTATTTCAGCCCGTTATTGAGCGAAATACGGAACAGGTTTTCGCCTGGCTGCACAATATGCGTCTTCTCACCAGCACCGCTTGTTGCCGGTTTGGCAACAATGCTGCCACTACTTTTGTACGGGGTCGCCACCGCCACATCTGCGGGTGGCGTTATCGCGGCCTTGTTTGCCGTGGTGACTGCGGCAACGGGTGCCGGGCGGGCGGACTCAACCGGTGCTGCCTGTTGTGCCATGCTGCTGCAGCCAGCCAGAACGGCTGTTGTCAACGTTGCGGCAAACCAGTGCTTTGAATGCTGTTTATGCATGCCTGTAGATTTTATATGTCAGTTAGTTGGGTTTTGTAAATTGTCAGACCGGGTATGTGTTGTGTTTTTGCAAGACTTAGTTACGACCGGGCAAGAGTGGTACGAATTTCACCGGATCAAGCCGTGTTTTCTGCAAGCCCTGGGGTGTTTTTTCCAGCAGCCACAAATACTGTTCTGTTTCACCGACCGGCATGATCAATCTGCCACCTTCTGCCAGTTGTTCAACTAGCGCTTCCGGGATATTGCGTGCCGCTGCCGTCATGATGATGCCTTCGAACGGGGCCGCTTCTGGCAGGCCAAAGTGGCCATCTCCATGGACAAGCCGGGCATGGACTAGCTTGGCTGCACGCAAATTGCGTCTTGCTTTGTCCAGTAGCGCACCGAGTCGTTCAATGGAATAAACTTCGGCTCCAGTCTTCAGTAGTACGGCTGTCTGATAACCACATCCGGTTCCGATTTCCAGCACCTTGCCCGGTTTGCGGCCTGTCAGCAGGATTTCTGTCATCTTGGCGACTGTAAGCGGCTGGGAAATGGTTTGGGCATGGCCGATGGGTAGTGACACATCGTCATAGGCACGGGTGGCCAGTGCCTGATCGACAAACAGATGACGCGGCACGTCTGACATGGCGGTCAGCACACGTTCATCCTGTACGCCGGCCTGGCGCAGGCGTTCTACCATGCGCTTGCGGGTTCGGTCAGACAGCATGCCGTAAGCCTGGTTGTCTTGTGTCACGGATGAAGCCATGTAGTGATTCCGTCCAATTGGCCGTATGCGGTTAAATCCAGCATCAGCGGGGTGACCGAAACATGTTTGCCTGCAATGGCGGCAAAGTCGGTGCCGGGGCCTGCATCCTGTGCGCAGCCGACCGGGCCTACCCAGTATATCGTTTCCCCGCGAGGATTCTTGGCTTTGATAACCGGTTCGGCATGATGTCTGCGTCCCAGTCGTGTGACTTGCATGGATTGCAGCTGATCGACTGGGATGTCTGGAACGTTGACATTCAGCAGCACTGGCTGGATCAGCGGCTGCGCCTGATGGCGTGCCAGCAATGCCTCAATCACGTGGGCCGCTGTGCCGAAGTGCTGGCCACTGTAGCCGGCCAGCGAGATGGCAATGGACGGAATGCCAAGCAGGAAGCCTTCAGTAGCGGCAGCTACGGTGCCTGAGTAGATGGTGTCATCTCCCATATTGGGGCCATGGTTGATGCCGCTGAATATCATGTCCGGACGAAAATCCAGCAAACCGGTTACCGCCAGATGGACGCAGTCGGTTGGCGTACCGTTGACATAATGAAAGCCGTTGGCAGCCTGACGTACGGTCAACGGTCGATCCAGGGTCAGCGAGTTGCTGGCACCACTGCGATCGCGTTCGGGTGCCACGACGACGACTTCACCATGACGTGCCAGCGTTTCCGCCAGGGTGCGGATGCCGGGAGAGAAATAGCCATCGTCATTGCTGATCAGGAACTTCATGCTGTGCTTCCAGGTTGGACGCATGATTGTATCGCTGCCGCGCTGTGGTGGAAAACCTTCATGGCATGACAGGTAAAGAAAAACCCGCCGTAGCGGGTTGGTTTGATCAGGCGTAATAGCGCTGGCTGAATTCCAGCATCCGTTCGATGGGAATGCGGGCTGCATCCATCTGTTCGGCGCTCAGGTAATCGATATGCAGGCCTTCGCCCTGCTGGGCGCGCTTTACGGCATCGATGGTGTTCATCTTCATATAGGGACAGGAATTGCACTGGCAACCGGCATAGATTGGTGCCTGGCGCAGGTCCAGATCGGGGCGGGCCAGTCCCATGTTGTACAGGATGCCATCTTCAGTGGCGACGAAGATAACCGCCTTGCTGTCTCCCTGGAAGGCCTTCACCCAGTTCAGCATGCCGGAAGTGGAGCCGACATAATCGGCTTTCTTCAGCACCGGCAGTGGGCTTTCCGGGTGGGCAATCAGGTATTTCTCACCGGAAGCTGCAGCGAAAGCCTCTTCCAGCGCAGCTTCGTTGAATTTGTCGTGTACTTCGCACACGGCAGACCACAAGGGCATGTCGTAGCCGTACTGGTCGTTCAGGTAGCCACCCATATTGCGGTCGGGCGAGAAGATGACTTTTTTGCCTTCCGCATACAGGTGGGCAATGATGTCGTCCACATTGCGGCTGGTGACGATCCAGTCAGACAGTGCCTTGTGTTCTGCACTGGAGTTGATGTACGACACATGAACGTGGTCCGGGTGGCTTTCGCGCCATGCCTTGAGTGCCGTGACGTCGGTCTGGGTGACCAGCGAACAGGTGGATCCTGCATCCGGCAGGATCACCTCTGCCTGTGGGTTGAGGATTTTGGCGGTTTCGGCCATAAAACGCACGCCGGCAAACACGATGATGTCGGCATTGGCTTCTTTGGCAAACAGCGACAATTCCAGGCTATCGCCCACCTTGTCGGCCATTTGCTGGATTTCAGGCTGGGTATAGTAGTGGGCAAGGGTGACGACACGCTTCGTCATGATGAGCTGACTCCTGCTCGCCCTGCATCAGGTTGCAGGCGGCTGAATGAATATATTGCAATGCAACGTACTAGGGTTGCCAAATCGCAAGATTAGCAATATTGCAGTGCGATTACCACCTGCAAGCATGGTTACTCCCAATGGTGGCCAATCGGCTTTGCTATAAAATTCATTTGGTACAGGCTTGCCCGAGGTCAACATGACAATATGATGGCTGCGGCAGCATGGAGATGGCTTGCAGGTGGGTATGCAATTGCAGCAGAAATCCTGTCCATGGGAAGACTGAGAGTTTCACCTTGTTGTGCATTGCACAATACTGTCGCAACATGCCGGAATGAAAATGAATTTTCCGTGGCAAGTACGCATTTGCCATACAGAATGCAGCCAGCAGGCCGATGCTTGTGCAGGTTGCCGGCATCTGCCGACCTCTTGTCACTTGAATTAACAGAACGGGAACCGCTTCCATGAGGCCTCATTACCTAACTCCGCTGTTTTCGCCGCGCACTGTTGCGGTTGTTGGTGCCAGCGATACGCCGGGGTCGATCGGCCAGGCCGTGTTTGCCAATCTGCTGGCTGGCAATTTTCAAGGCAAGCTGTTCCCGGTCAATCTGAATCACAAGGTGGTGGGGGGAATTCCTGCCGTTCCTTCGGTACGCCTGATCGAACCCGCAGTTGACATGGCTGTAGTGTGTACTGCCATTCGCACATTGCCGGCCATCATCAAGGACTGTGGCAAGAAGGGCATCAAGGCAGTATTGCTGGCCAAGGAGTTTTCCGACAGCGAACAGCTGGAACGGGAAATCCTCAACGAATCGGTATCGATTGCCCGCCATTACGGCATCCGTGTACTGGGGCCGAATGTATTGGGCCTGATGCGACCGGTGGCCGGTTTCAACGCCACCAATTACACCAGCAAGGTACGGCCGGGAAACATGGCGCTGGTGTCGCAGTCCTCCGCCTTGTGCACGGCCATGCTGGATTGGGCGGATAGCAAGGGCATCGGATTTTCCAGTGTTATTTCGGTTGGGGAGGCTTTGGATGTCGATTTCGGCGAGATTCTGGATTACCTGGTAGCAGATAACTTTACCCAGGGCATTTTGTTGCATGTACACCACATTCACCACGCCCGCCGCTTTATGAGCGCACTGCGGGCTGCCGCCCGTACCAAGCCGGTAGTGGTGATCAAGTCCGGTCGCTACCAGGATGATGTCACTGGGGTGACGCATTCGAGCAATCTGATTGAAAGTGGTGACGTATTTGATGCCGCACTGTCCAGAGCCGGTGTGCTGCGTGTGTCATCCATTGCCCAACTGTTTACCGCAGCCAAGGTGTTGGCAGCCAATTTCCGGGTGAATGGCAAGCGACTGGCCATTGTCACCAACGGCATCGGCCCGGGTGTGCTGGCGGCTGATAGCGCCTACACCAACGGGGTGGAGCTGGCCAAGCTTAGCGACACCACCATGGAGCTGCTCAACAATGCCTTGCCGCGCAACTGGTCGCATGGCAACCCGATCGACCTGATCGGTGATGCCAGCCCGGTTCGTTTCCGTACCGCGGTAAAAGCCTGTATTGATGACCCCAATGTCGATGGCGTGCTGGTGATCTTTACCCCGCAGGCCGGTACTGATCATTTGACTACCGCACAGTTGATGATTGGTTTGCAGCGCGAGTCCAGCAAGCCGATGTTCCTGTCCTGGCTGGGCGATGCCAAGGTATCGGAAAGCCGTGATCTGTTTTCCAAGGCCAAATGTGCCCACTTCCGTGCTCCAGAATATGGCATCGAAGTATTCCGCAACCTGGCGTCCTATCACTACAACCAGCAATTGCTGCTACAGACGCCCGGACCTCTGGAAGGCAAACGTGCCGCACCGGACTTGCTGCGGGCCCGAGCGGTAATTGCCGGTGCCATGGCCGAGGGGCGGACCATCCTTTCCGAGCGGGAGTCCAAAGAGGTACTGGCTGCCTTCCGTATCCCGGTTAATCCTACCTTGCTGGCACGTACTGAAGACGAAGCCGTGGTGCTGGCTGAACAGATCCACTATCCGGTGGTGTTGAAGATCGATTCCGCAGACATCATTTACAAATCCGATGTTGGTGGTGTGGAACTCAACATCAGTAATGAGGCCACATTGCGGGCAGCCTTCCGCGGTATTCTGGAGCGTGCGCGCCAAGCCATGCCGGAAGCGCGTATCGACGGCATTTCGGTACAGCCGATGCGTAAACGCCGCTTTGCGCGCGAGGTGATGGTGGGCGTGACGCATGACAGCTCTTTTGGCCCGGTGATTACCTTTGGTGCCGGCGGTATTGCGGTGGAAGTGATGCATGACCGCGCGCTGTCCTTGCCACCACTGAACCAGTACCTGGTGGGCAGCATGATACGCAAGACCCGTATCGGCCAGTTGCTGGGTGCCTTCAAGAACCTGCCAGCGGTGGATATGGATGAGCTGGTTGATGTGCTGCTGCATGTGTCGGAGATGGTGTGCGAGCTGCCAGAGCTGCGCGAGATGGACATCAACCCGCTGGTGGCCGACGAAAAAGGCGTCATCGCACTGGATGCGCGCATCATCGTCGAACCCTTGAAGCCGGATGTTAAACGCTACGGCCACATGGCCATCATGCCTTACCCGACGCATATGGTACGCAGCGCCACGCTGACTGACGGCATGAAGGTGACTATTCGTCCGGTGCGGCCGGAAGATGCCGAAATGCAGCAGGAATTCGTGCGTATGCTGTCGGACGAAAGCCGTTACAACCGCTACATGTCCAGCATCAAGCAGCTGTCGCAAACAATGCTGGTGCGTTTTACCCAGCTGGACTACGACCGCGAAATGGCTC
This sequence comes from Aquitalea sp., assembly GCF_030150775.1. NCBI lineage: Bacteria > Pseudomonadati > Pseudomonadota > Betaproteobacteria > Neisseriales > Chromobacteriaceae > Aquitalea > Aquitalea sp. The sequence continues at coordinate 5,770 of NZ_JASLFG010000013.1, read as the reverse complement.
TGGCCATGACTTGCGAGACAGAGAACGGTGAAGAACAGCAAGCCGTGGCCCGTTTCATTACCGATCCGGACAATGAAGGCTGCGAGTTCGCCCTGGAAGTGGCGGACAAATGGCAGGGCAAGGGCATTGGCTACATCCTGATGAACGCCTTGTTCGATGCCGCTCGCGAGCAAGGATTGACGGTAATGCGCGGGGAAGTGCTGGCCGGCAACAAGGGCATGCTCAAACTGATGCACAAGCTGGGCTTTACCGTGGAAACCCATCCGGAAGACCGGGCGCTGACCATCGTCACCAAAATCCTCTAAGCCATCAGGATGCTTGTTGCAGGCAGATTGCAGACTCGTGGTGTGGTTTTTTTCGTCAAAGCAGGGGTCTTCTGCTGACCGATAACGGGCGGCAGGACTGGCAGGCGTATTAAGCGCTTGCAAGATAAGGGAAAAGTGCCATAGAATCGTGGGCTTTTCTACGATACCGTTTTTATCTAAGGACAATCGACAATGGTAGTGATTCGTCTGGCACGTGGCGGCGCCAAGAACCGTCCGTTCTACAACATCGTGGTGACCGATTCCCGTAACCGTCGTGACGGTCGCTTCATCGAGCGCGTTGGCTTCTACAACCCGGTAGCTAACGAGAAGGAAGAGCGCGTGCGCCTGACTTCCGATCGTCTGAACTACTGGATTGGCGTTGGTGCTCAGGTTACCGACGCTGTAGCCAAGCTGCTGAAAGAGCAGAAGGTTGCTGCCTAATCGTTCGTTGACTCAACTAACGGACTAAGGCGCATGCGCAAAGAAGATCTCGCCTTGATGGGGTTTGTGCGTGGCGCCTTCGGTATCAAGGGCTGGATCAAGGTTCAGGCCGATACCGAATACGCTGACGGTCTGTTTGACTACCCGGTCTGGTGGCTGGGCAAGGATGACAGCTGGAAGCCGTACACATTTGAAAACGGGGCGGTGCAGCCCAAGGGCTTGTCCGTAAAGCTGCAAGGCATTGAAGATCGCGACACGGCGGAAGCCCTGCGTGGTCTGCAAGTTGCCGTTCCCCGTAGTGAATTGCCGGAAGCTGGCGCTGACGAATATTACTGGTCCGATCTGATCGGCTTGTCTGTCGTCAATCAGCAGGGTGTGGTGCTTGGCAAGGTGACCGAATTGATGGAAACCGGTGCCAACGACGTATTGGTGGTAGAAGGCGAACACGGCCAGCGGCTGATTCCCTTCGTCGGCCAGTTTGTACTGGATGTCAGTCTGGCTGAGGCCCGCATTTCGGTGGACTGGGGTCTGGACTACTGATGCATATCGATGCCATCACGCTGTTTCCGGAAATGTTCGATGCCATCGCCCGCTTCGGTGTAAGCCAGCGGGCGCTTGATTTGGGCATTTGGGATTTCCAGAAATGGAATCCACGCGATTTCACCCATGACAACTATCGCCGTGTGGACGATCGTCCCTACGGTGGTGGGCCTGGCATGCTGATGCTGATCGAACCGCTGGAAGCTGCCATTACGGCGGCCAAGGCTCGTCAGCAGGCAGCAGGTGTCAATGAGAGCCATGTTATTTACCTGTCACCGCAAGGACGTGCCTTGACGCACGAAAAAGCGGTGGAGCTGTCCCAACGTCCTGGCCTGATTGTGTTGTGTGGCCGTTATGAAGGGGTGGACGAGCGCTTGATCGAGCGCCAGGTGGACGAGGAAGTTTCCATTGGCGACTACGTGTTGTCCGGTGGCGAGCTACCGGCCATGGTGCTGATGGATGCGGTCATCCGGCTGCTTCCTGGCGTTCTCAATGATGCCCAGTCTGCTTATGAAGACTCATTTGTGAACGGACTCCTTGATTGTCCGCACTATACCCGACCCGAAGACTATCAGGGCATGCGGGTGCCGGATGTACTCATGTCCGGAAATCATGCACTGATTGCTAAATGGCGACTCAAGCAGGCGCTGGGAAGGACGTGGCAACGTCGACCAGAGCTATTGCAGGGCCGCTCTTTGACAAAACAGGAATCTCGGCTGCTGGCAGAGTACCAGCAGGAACAAGATATCCGTAAAAAACCGGAGTAACACATGGATCTGATCCAGAAACTCGAGCAAGAAGAAATCGCCCGCCTGGGCAAAACCATCCCGGAATTCGCTCCTGGCGATACCGTCGTGGTGAATGTCAAGGTAAAGGAAGGTAACCGCGAACGTCTGCAGGCTTACGAAGGCGTTGTTATCGCCAAGCGTAACCGCGGCCTGAACAGCTCTTTCATCGTGCGCAAGATGTCCGCCGGTGAAGGTGTTGAGCGTACTTTCCAGACTTACTCCCCGCTGGTGGCTTCCGTTGAAGTGAAGCGCCGTGGTGACGTACGTCGCGCCAAGCTGTACTACCTGCGTGGTCGTACCGGCAAGTCCGCACGTATCAAGGAAAAACTGCCGGCTCGCAAGCAAGGCTGATCCTGATACCGTCAGGTATGATGAAAGCGCAAGGTTTACACCTTGCGCTTTTTTTATGTCTTCTGCCAGGAAACCCTGCATGACTACGGAAAGCATAGACCGGTTTCTGGATCATCTGTGGCTGACCGATGGCTTGTCCGCCAATACCCTGGCGGCTTATCGCCGCGATCTGGCCAAAATGCAAAAGCAGCTGCAAAGCCAGGACAGCACGCTGGAGTCAGCCAGCCACGCCCAGCTACAGCAGGCGCTGCTGGCAGGTGTGGAGCGGGAGAAACCTGCGACGCGAGCCAGGCAGCTGTCCTGTCTGCGGCGCTATTACCAGTACCTGCTCGGAACGGGGCAGCGGAATGACGACCCCAGCTTGCATCTGGATAACCCCAGGCTGGGGCAGCGGCTGCCCAAAACCCTGTCTGAAGCGCAGGTCGAGCTATTGTTGCAGGCACCCGACGTGGAAACGCCGCTGGGACTGCGCGACCGGGCCATGTTCGAGGTGCTGTACGCAACCGGTTTGCGCGTGTCCGAACTGGTGGGGCTGACGCTGCAGCAACTGGACATGGTGACGGGCCTGATCATCACCCGTGGCAAGGGCAACAAGGAGCGTATGGTGCCCTTGGGAGAGATTGCACTGGAATGGCTGGAGCGCTACTTCAGGGAAGCCCGTGTGCTGCTGTTGGGTGGAGCACAGTGCGATGCCGTATTTGTCACCCAGCGCAAGGCGAGGATGAGCCGGCAGATGGCCTGGCATCTGATTGCCAGCTATGCCAGTGCGCAAGGTTTGCCACCGGTGGGGCCGCATATGCTGCGACACGCTTTTGCCACGCACCTGGTGAACCATGGGGCCGACCTGCGTGTTGTCCAGTTGTTACTGGGGCATTCGGATATTTCCACCACGCAGATCTACACCCATGTTGCCCGTGAGCGGCTCAAGCAGCTACATGCCCAGCATCACCCGCGTGGTTGACGGTCGTGCTCAGTAAAAGAAAACGCCCGCATCTGCGGGCGTTGTGCGGTAAGGCGCAATATCCGCCTTATGCCGGCTCTGCAGCCAGGGGCTCGGTATCAAACTGAAGCTCGACGACATCCTGATCATTGATGTCGACCGTGACTTCGCCACCATTGGTCAGACGGCCAAACAGCAGCTCGTCTGCCAATGCTTTGCGGATGGTGTCCTGAATCAGCCGTGCCATCGGACGCGCACCCATCATCGGGTCAAAACCTCGCTTGGCCAGGTGGGTGCGCAGCGCATCGGTAAAGTGGATTTCCACTTTCTTGTCGCTGAGCTGGTGCTCAAGCTGCATCAGGAACTTGTCCACCACCTGCATGATGATCTGCTCATCCAGCATCTTGAAGGATATGGTGGCATCCAGCCGGTTACGGAATTCCGGGCTGAACAGGCGCTTGATGTCTGCCATTTCATCACCGGTTTCCTTGGACTGGGTAAAGCCTAGTGTCGGCTTGGACATAGTCTCGGCCCCGGCGTTGGTGGTCATGATGATCACCACATTGCGGAAATCGGCCTTGCGCCCGTTGTTGTCCGTCAGGGTGCCGTGATCCATCACCTGCAACAGTACATTGTAGATGTCAGGATGAGCCTTTTCGATTTCGTCCAGCAGCAAGATCGCATACGGATGCTTGTTGATGGCCTCGGTCATTTGGCCACCCTGCTCGAAACCGACATAGCCCGGCGGTGCGCCGATCAGCCGGCTTACAGCATGGCGTTCCATGTACTCCGACATGTCGAAGCGGATCAGTTCCACGCCCAGCACATAGGCGAGCTGTTTCGCGACCTCGGTCTTACCCACACCGGTGGGGCCGGAGAATAGGAAGGAGCCGATCGGCTTGTGCGGATTGCCCAGTCCGGAACGTGTCATCTTGATGGCTGTGGCCAGGCTTTCGATTGCCTTGTCCTGACCGAATACCACATTCTTCAGATCGCGCTCCAGATTCTTCAGCACATTCTTGTCATCGCTGGAGACGGTTTTAGGCGGAATGCGCGCGATCTTGGCCACGATCTCTTCGATTTCGGACTTGTTGATTACCTTTTTCTGCCTGGACTTGGGCAGAATCTTCTGTGCTGCTCCAGCTTCATCAATCACGTCAATTGCCTTGTCCGGCAGATGGCGGTCATTGATGTAGCGGGCGGACAGCTCGGCTGCGGTAGTCAGCGCCGACTGGGTGTACTTCACGCCATGGTGTGCCTCGAAACGTGATTTCAGACCCTTGAGAATTTCGATGGTCTGCTCCACGGTTGGCTCGGCAACGTCTATTTTCTGGAAGCGCCGGGACAGGGCGTTGTCCTTCTCGAAAATGCCGCGGTATTCGTTATACGTGGTGGCACCAATGCAGCGCAGGCTGCCGTTGGACAGCGCCGGCTTCAGCAGGTTGGACGCATCCAGTGTGCCACCGGAGGCGGCACCAGCACCGATGAGGGTGTGAATCTCGTCAATGAACAGGATGGCGTGCTCGTCCTCGGTCAGCTGCTTGATGACGGCTTTCAGGCGCTGCTCGAAGTCGCCACGGTACTTGGTGCCGGCCAGCAGGGCACCCATGTCCAGTGCATACACGGTGGCCTTGGACAGCACGTCCGGCACCTCGTTGTTGACGATGCGCCGCGCCAGACCTTCGGCAATGGCCGTCTTGCCCACGCCGGCTTCACCCACCAGTAGCGGGTTGTTCTTGCGGCGGCGGCACAGGATCTGCACGGTACGTTCCAGCTCGTGCTCACGACCGATCAGTGGGTCGATCTTGCCGTCGCGGGCTTGCTGGTTGAGATTCTGGGTGTAGTTTTCCAGAGCTCCGCCCGGGCCGGTAGCCTGTTCCTCTCCATCGGACTCGTTATGCTGGTCACGCGGCTCCGGTGGGTGTTGTGGCGAGCGCTGCTTGGTGATGCCATGCGAAATGAAATTGACCACATCCAGCCGCGAAATACCCTGCTGATGCAGGTAGTAGACAGCATGAGAGTCTTTTTCGCCGAAAATGGCCACCAGAATGTTGGCACCGGTCACTTCCTTCTTGCCGGAAGACTGGACATGCAGAATGGCACGCTGAATGACACGCTGGAATCCCAGTGTGGGCTGGGTTTCAACCTCGGTTTCCCCCGGAACGGTCGGCGTGTGTTCGTCAATAAAGTCGCCCAGCTGTTTTTTCAGCTGGTCGAGGTTGGCCCCGCAGGCCCTCAAGACATCGGCGGCGGAGGGATTGTCTATCATGGCAAGCAGCAGATGCTCCACGCTGATGAACTCGTGGCGCTTGCGCCTGGCGTCCATGAATGCCATATGCAGGCTTACTTCAAGCTCCTGGGCAATCATCAGTTTTCCTCCATTACGCACTGAAGCGGATGCTGGT
>NZ_JASLFG010000050.1:0-2580 GCF_030150775.1 Aquitalea sp. | reverse complement strand
GCCGCTTGAATTCCTTTCTTGCGAATCCCTTCATTCCACGTCCTTATTCCTCATAAATGATCCGCAAGCTTATCCGTAAAGTACTGGAGCTGCCGTCTGGCATGGGCAAACGCCGTAGCAAACCACGCGTGATTCCGCTGTCCCAGCATGGCGTTCGCCGCGATCAGCTCAGCACTGCTGCGCTCAAGGTGACTTCCCGTTTACAGGAAGCCGGTTTCTCTGCCTTCGTGGTAGGGGGGGCTGTGCGTGACCTGTTGCTGGATGTGGCACCCAAAGATTTTGACGTCGCCACCAATGCCACGCCGGAGCAGGTGCATCATCTGTTCCGCCGCTCGCGCATCATTGGTCGGCGTTTCCGCATCGTGCACGTGATGGTGGGCCCGGAAACCATCGAGGTCACCACCTTCCGTGGTGGCGGCATTGACGACCAGAACGAATCTGGCCGCATCATGGCCGACAACACCTTTGGCAGTCAGGAAGAAGACGCGCACCGCCGTGACTTTACTGTCAATGCGCTGTTCTTTGACCCGTCCGACGAGTCCATCATCGACTATCACCACGGCGTGAAGGACCTGAAGGCCAAAAAGCTGGTAATGATTGGCCAGCCAGCACGGCGTTATCAGGAAGACCCGGTACGTATGCTGCGTGCGGTGCGTCTGGCGGCCAAGCTGGGTTTCGAGATTGACGAAGACACCCGCAAGCCGATTCATGCCCATGCCCATCTGCTGAAAAAGGAACCGCCGGCCCGGCTGTTTGACGAAATGCTCAAGCTGCTGATGTCCGGCCATGCCTATGCCTGCCTGAAAAAGCTGCGCGAAGAAGGCTTGTCGCGCGGGGTGTTCCCGCTGCTGGACGCGGTGATGGGTGAAGATGGCGACGATTTGTTCCTGCAGCTGGGCCTGCAAAGTACCGATGCCCGTATCCGGGCCGACAAGCCGGTGTCTGTCGGTTTCCTGCTGGCGACCTTGCTGTGGCAACAGGTAAACCAGCATTGGCAGCAGCATATCGCTGCCGGCGAAAAGTCCCTGCAGGCCTTGCAAATGGCCATTGCGGACGTGGAAAACGAGCAGGATAACGATTTTGCCATTCCGCGCCGTTTTAGCGTGACCATGCGTGAAATCTGGACACTGCAGGGCCGTTTCGACAGTCGCAGCGGTGCGCGTCCCTACCGCTTCCTGGAACAGCCGCGCTTCCGTGCCGCCTTCGATTTCATGTCCTTGCGCGCCGAGGCAGGCGAGCTGCCAGCCAGTCTGGTGGAATGGTGGGAAGCCTTCCAGCGCGGCGATCAGGCCGAGCGCGAGACGCTGATCAACGAGGCAAAAAACAGCGGCAGCGAAGAGCCGGCGAAAAAACGCCGCCGTCGTCGCACCAGCAATCGCCGCCGCACTGAAAATTCAGGTCCGGGAGGAGAGGCTGAGTGAGTCTGGCCTACGTCGCTCTGGGTAGCAATCTGGAGCAGCCAGCGGAGCAGATCAGGGCCGCACTTGCGGCCCTTGCCAATCTGGCTGGCACTACCGTGCTTGCGCATTCTTCACTTTATCTCACCACGCCGGTGGGATATCTGGACCAGCCTGATTTCATCAATGCCGTGGCGATGCTGGACACCGGCCTGAGCCCCCATGCCTTGCTGGATGCGCTGATGCAGATCGAAGCCGGTTTCGGGCGTGAGCGCAGCTTCCGCAATGCCCCGCGGGTGCTGGATCTGGACATCCTGTTGTATCAGGATACCGTGCTGGACGACCCGCAATTGCTATTGCCGCATCCGCGCATGCACCAGCGCGCCTTTGTCATGGTACCGTTGGCAGAAATCGCCCCTGAGCAGCAGGTAGGGGCACATGGCCCGGCTGCTGCCATTACCGCCAAGCTCGACTGCAGCGGCGTGCACAAGCTGGTGTAGCCAGTCAGCTCAAGGAGCAAAACATGAGTCACAGCCATTTGCGTTATGTGGTGGTAGAAGGCCCGATTGGCTCGGGTAAATCGGCACTGGCACGCCGCCTGGCCAGCTACTGGGGCGTGCAGTTGCTGGCAGAGGATCCTGCGTCCAATCCCTTTCTGCCCCGTTTCTATCGCAATGTCGCTTCCCACGGTCTGGCCACCCAACTATCCTTTCTGATGCAGCGTGCCGACATGGCACGTGGCATGCTGCTGGGCGATACCCTGGCCAGCCCGGTGGTGTCGGACTTCCTGTTTGAAAAGGATGTGCTGTTTGCCCGGGTGAATCTGGACGAGCAGGAACTGGCGCTGTACCAGCGTATTGCCCAGCAACTGCTGCCACAGTATCCGGTGCCGGATCTGGTGATTTACCTGCAAGCCTCGGAGCAGGTATTGCTGGAGCGCAGTGCCGCCCGTGCCAGCCAGCTGGAGCAGGATTTCCCCGCAGGCTACCTCAAGCGCGTGCATGCCGCGTACAGCGAATTTTTCCATCAGTACGAAGCAGCACCCTTGCTGATCGTCAATACCGACCATCTGGAGTTGGTTGATGGTAACGAGGATTTCGAGCTATTGTTGCGCTGCATCAGCGAGATGCGCGGACAGCGCAGCTACTTCAACAAGAGCGTCTGAATACAAGTGACGCCTTGC
>NZ_JASLFG010000006.1:0-35244 GCF_030150775.1 Aquitalea sp. | reverse complement strand
CCCCGCTGCCGGGGTGTTCGTCTGCGCGCTGCCAGTGGAACTGCACCTTGATGCGGCCCAGTTCGTCGGTGTGCACTTCCTCGCCTTCCGGCCCCACCACGGTGGCGGTTTGCACCCCGTTGGAGGTGGGCTTGGCCTGGGGGCTGTGGGCGTAAGCCGGGGTAAGCGGAATGCCACGGCGCTGGGCGGTGATGGTGGTCTGGAAGGGGCTGCTGTCCTGACCGTCAGTTGACGTGCTATCCGTCCCGCTGGCCAACAGGCTGCGCAGTCCGCTGGCCAGATCGCCCGGCAGATTATTGTTGGCGCGGAAGGTTTGGCCGGTCACCACGAATTCGCGCTGCTCGCTGCTGTCACCCTCGTGCAGCGGGTGTTCATCCAGCCGGAACCACTGCCCGGCCTGCAGGCTGCGTACCGAACCGCTGCCGCTAAACTGCTTGGCCTGCACATCGTGCGCCTGCTGGCGCAACTGGGCGTACTGGCTCAGCTGCTCGGCATCGCTGGCGTAGTACAGCGACTGCGGATCGTAATCCTGCAAGGTGGATTGCAAGGCATCACCACTGCGGCCTTGCTGGATGCGGGTCTGGTCGCCGGTATGCTGGGTAGCCACCGGCTGGTAATCGAAACTGGCCAGCGCCACCGCACCGGACACCACCTGCCGGGCGGCGCTCCAATCCGTCAGGCCGTCTTCTTCCTCAGTGGCATCACTGCGATGGAAACGCACCCGCTCGCTGGCCGCTGGCGGCAGGCTGTAAGCATCGTCAAACACCACCAGCTTGACCTGCGGATGCTCGCCATCGACATGCTCGAAACGCCAGGCATAACCCTCTTCATGCAGCAGCCGCACGATCAAGTCGAAATCGCTCTCGCGATACTGCAGACAATAACTGCGCGGGCTGGCCGTGGCGGTGTGGAACTCCAGCGTCTGCACCTGGGCAAACACCGGGTTATTGGCCTGATGCTCGGCCAGGATCTGCTTGACGATGTCGGGGACCGACAAGTCCTGAAACACCCGCGACGTACGACGCAGGCGCAGCAGCGCAAACGGCGGCTCGATGGTGAGGCCGTACTTGGCAAAGCCGCCATCGCTGCCCAACAACTCAGCACGCGACACCACGCCACAGCGCACCACCTGCTTGCCATCGGCATCCAGCACCCCGAGACGAGCCGCTACACCCAACAAGGACTTGAGCTCGATATTGCCATCCGGCGACAAACAGCTGAGCTGATAACGATAGGCCTGCGACACCCCCTCGCTGCCATCCAGGGTGTGCGGCAATAACTGCTCGGCGGCGATCTGCCCGCCATCCAGCTGCAGGGTGAGCAGGCGTTGGTGCTGGGAAAAGGCGGCGGCGAAGCTGGCGAGCAGAGCGGAAAAGTCCATGGCGTCTCATCACGTCTGCTGACGTGAATCTTCACATTCTGTTGAAAGTTCAACAGTTTATGCTCCCAACATGCGCCGGACAAGGTGGAAGGGCATGAATGCGTAGTTGTACGGATGCTCCTGCATGCAGGAGGAAGGGACCGGAGGATCACGTAATGCATTCACAACGGGCAGTTCGTCGGCCAAAGCCGTCATTCACGTATCTGGCAATTGATGACGGCTTCCATAAGAAAAGCCGTCATTAAAAGCAAGACCAAGGCGCTTGTCAGAAGCGACGATTTATAGCGAGGTAAAGTCGCGGATTGTGATTGGAGTTTTCTGCCGTGGGAATTCCGCCCTGTGTTTTCCAGGCTAGGCTGGATTCCAGAGACCAAGTTGGGCTGCTGACCCTCAGGCCTATGCCTGCGGCGGATAGTTTGCGTTGTTCGCCAGAGCTGCTATCCCATGGACTTTTATTGCTGTACGAGCGTCCAGCATCATACAGAATGAATGGACTGGCCTTCCCCATGTCATACCTCAGTTCCAACTGTGTCAGCCATCCATAATCCCCCATACCTTCCCCTTGTGGATAGGCACGCACACCATAGAAGCCACCTAGCCCAAATTTTTCCGATGAGTCCAGATTCTTGCTGGCCCATTGACCGGAATAGCGCAAATACAAGTTGAAGCGGGAAGAGAGTTTCTGGATGCGGGCGATATCCAGATTTGCCTTGCTGAAATTGCCCTGTGTTCTTGCCGTGCTGGCATCACTGGCAAGCATGGATTGACCCAGGTGCATGGTGCCGGACATCAGGCTGGCCAAACCATAAGTAACACCGCCCCCCAGCGGCCAGCTGTCGCGGTGATCAAACTGCAGGGACAGCGGCAGGCTATCACTCGTTTTCGACTGCGTGGAGCCCAGGGCCTGGTACTTGTCTTCAAGCTTCTTATGCTGGTAGCCGAATGCCAGCTGCACATTGCTAGCCTGGGAGCGGATCAGCGGGTAACTGAGCTTGGCAGAAGTCACATCGGCATAGCCTTTTGCTTCCAGTGAGGCAAATGCTCCAGCCAGCAGATAACTGGTATGCGCATAGCCAAGCTGCCCGCGCAAGCCGCTGTAGCCGATGGGTGCATCATAGTTGAGTGAGCCCAGCCACATGTCCTGATTGGTGTACAGCGTGGATAAGGTGATCTTGTCGCCCAGTATGAACGGGCTGTTTATGTTCAGCGATAACGGCGCACGGTATTCTCCGGTACTCTTGTTGCCGATATTGTCCAGCCCTACTACGCCATCCACCCAACTGGTTCTTTCCACCAGCACATCCAGATCTCCATCCCCGGCTTTGCTGCCCGGGCGAAGGATAGGGCGTACCTTAACGCCAGGCTGGTCATTCAGGATCAGCATGGTTCTTTCAAGACCGGTGTTCTCGATGTAGTTGCCTGAGTGCAAACCAGCATCCAGGAATTTCTGCGCCGAACGTGCAAGCTTCTCATCGCCGCGGGCCTGAATCTTTCCATAGCGACCTTCCAGAATGGCAATCTGCAAGGTGCCGTCCACCGTGGTCTGCGGTGGCATATACACTTGTACGAAGGGGTAGCCATGACTGCGGTACAGCGCGCTCACGCTCCCCAGCAGACGATTGAGCCCGGCCATGTCAAAGGATTTACCCTGGATATCACCGATCGTCTTTTCCAGTACCTGGCTGGAAAAGAGAGTGTTGCCATGAAATACAACCTTGTTAAGCACAAGCTTGACGTTGTTGCCGTCTGTGCTGGCCGGTGTTGATGCCGCAGGTGGTGATGGCAGTAGCGCTGGGCTTTGCTGCGGCACAGGTGGCTTGGCAATCTGCAAGGCCTGCTCCGCCGGCATGGCATCCGCCCAGGCCGTATTCCCCATCAGCAAACCAAGTGCGAGCATAGTGTTGGTTTTATTTTTCATGATCATTCCCTTTATTACTCGCCACCAAACAGCGTTGCCACATTGATGCCGCCATTGACGACATGTACATCCAGAGGACCTGTCGAACTCGGTACGGTGACATCATTTACGTTTAGTTCGTTAGCCGACTTCTTGCCATCGCCCGTGCTAGCCGATGACGAGCCATCCTTGCTTGCTACGTAGTTAAGCGAGCTGCCTCCTGTTTGTACTGGCTGATTTCCAGCGTTGCCGATCGAACTCTGTCCCGGGCTGCTGGCTGTATCAGTGGCTGGTTGGTTTGATATGCCCACCGTTGTCGCCGCCGCCGTACTGGATGCGGGGGCCGGATTGGTAGCAAGCTCTGGTACCGCCACGTAGTTCAGGCCACCGAATGATGTCGTGCCAGCGGTGTTGCTCAGGACTTGCTGGGCGTTATCCGGAAACTTGGGAATGGTGCTTGTTTGCGGCAGATACTTTCCCGTATCTGCAGGGGTTGATGCCTGAGCCGGTTGCGGGGCCGCCGCAGTGATGGTCAGTGCTGTTGCATTGCCTGCCGCCTGGGCAAATACGTAGTTACCATGATTGGCTGTCAGGCCACTGCCATTGATGGCATAGCTGCCGACATTGCTGCTGCTGGTGGCCGTCGTGCCGAAGCTCAGCGTGCCAGTAGTGACGTTGCCCAGGCTTTCATTGTTGACCAGGCCGGTGACGCTGCCGCTGAAGCTGGGGTTGCTGGCGCCATAGGTGCGGCTGGCGCTGTTGGCGGTGTAGGTCAGCGTGGCAGGGTTTACCGTCAGGCTGCCAGCGGTGTAGCTGATGCTGTAGTTGCTACTGCCCAGGCCCTGCGCCAGCAGGCTGTAGCTGCCGGCATTGATGGCGCTCTGCGCGGTACCACCATAGCTGAGGCTGCCGCCCAGCACGCTGCTGGTTTCGCCATTGACGAAACCACTGTAGCTCACGCCATTACCACCGCTGTAAGCGAGACCGTTATAGGTCTTGCTAGCGTTATTGGCGGTGACGCTAAGAGCAGCCGGGGTGATGCTCAGTGCGCTGCTGTTACCGGCTGCCTGGGCAAGCACGTAGTTGCCATTGCTGGTCAGGCCACTGCCGTTGATGGCGTAGCTGCCGACATTGCTGCCGCTAGTGGCCGTCGTGCCGAAGCTCAGCGTGCCAGTGGTGACGTTGCCCAGGCTTTCATTGTTGACCAGGCCGGTCACGCTGCCACTGAAGCTGGGGTTGCTGGCACCATAGGTGCGGCTGGCGCTGTTGGCGGTGTAGGTCAGCGTGGCCGGGTTCACCGTCAGGCTGCCAGCGGTGTAGCTGATGGCGTAATTGCTGCTGCTCAGGCCCTGCGCCAGCAGGCTGTAGCTGCCGGCATTCACCGCACTTTGCGCGGTGCCGCCATAGCTGAGGCTGCCGCCCAGCACGCTGCTGGTTTCGCCATTGACGAAGCCACTGTAGCTCACGCCATTACCACCGCTGTAAGCGAGACCGTTATAGGTCTTGCTAGCGTTATTGGCGGTGACGCTAAGAGCAGCCGGGGTGATGCTGAGGGCCGCGCTGTTACCGGCGGCTTGAGCAAATACATAGTTGCCATGGTCGGCTGTCAGGCCACTGCCATTGATGGCATAGCTGCCAACATTGCTGCCCGTGGTGGCAGTGGTGCCGAAGCTCAGCGTGCCAGTGGTGACGTTAGCCAGGGTCTCATTATTGACCAAGCCGGTCACGCTGCCGCTGAAGCTGGGGTTGCTGGCACCATAGGTACGGCTGGCGCTGTTGGCGGTGTAGGTCAGCGTGGCCGGGTTCACCGTCAGGCTGCCGGCGGTGTAGCTGATGCTGTAATTGTTGCTAGTCAGGCCCTGCGCCAGCAGGCTGTAGCTGCCGGCATTGATGGCATTCTGCGCGGTGCCACCATAGCTGAGGCTGCCGCCCAGCACGCTGCTGGTTTCGCCATTGACGAAGCCGCTGTAGCTCACGCCATTGCCACCACTGTAGGCCAGCCCGTCATAGGTCTTGCTGGCGTTTGTGGCAGTAACGGTCAAGGCGGCTGGGGTGATGTTGGCCGTGGTGCTGATGGAGGTGGTGTTGGGAATAGTGTAATTGCCAGCGTCCGTACCGGAAAGACTGACCCCGGTAACATTGACGGTAATGTTGTTGCCGACATTGGTCGAGGCAAAACCACCCGTAGCTACAACTTGTACATTATCTCCATTCACCAGGCCGGAGGAGGTGACTGCCGCAGCCGTCGTGCCATCATAAGTCTTGTTGGTTGCCTGAAATGCCGTCAGCGCCTTGGGCGTGATGGTGTAAGTGCCCTGGTTGAAATAGGCCACAGCATAGGTATCAGACTGATAGGACGAGGGGTTGCTGGCGCTGCCGTTCAGCGAGATGTAGCTGCCGGCATTCTTGCTGGAAGTGCTGAAGCCAAGTGCGCCCAGTGCACTTGGCGTGAAGCCGTTCGGGCCTCCCAGCGAAGTCAGGGCGACATTGGATGCATCGGTCGAGCCGTCATAGACCTTGCTGCCATTACCAGTGAAAACGTAGATCGGCAGGATGGCCTGATCAACAACATTATATTGGGCTTCGGTATAGCTTTGGTTGCCGCCAGGAATCACCATGGTGCCGCAATTGGGGTAGTTGGCATTACAGGGCGATTTTTTGGTAAAAGTGGCTGCTTGGTTGCTGCCGTTGATGCTGAACTGGAAGTAAGCCACATTGGGGGCATAAAACTGTACCCGTGCCTGGTTACCATTATTGACCAGCCCCAGTGCACCCAGTGCATCCTGGGTGTTTCTGGCATCCACCACGATGCCACCCGAGGTGGAAGAGGTTTCAAAGGTGGTGGTGGTACCGGAGTTTGCCTCAACACCAAAACCAAATTCCTTGGCTGATGCGGTGCTGATGCCACTCATATAGATGTTGCCACCCTGCGAATTCACCGTAGTGCCAGACAATACGTAAATGCCGGCCTGGGTTCCGCTGTAGCTGGACGTCGTGGCATTGGTTTGGCCATTGATCACGATATTGCCGCCGCCGGATTGCAAGGTGACGTTGGTCCCTAGCAATACCGCTGGGCTGTTGGCATCATAATTCAGTGCATAGCCGATGCCGTTTGATGTGGCTGATGTTAATGAGCCGCCAGCCCCACCAATCAGGATATTGCCGCCGTTGGAATTAAGATTGCCGTTGAGTTTCACGCCACCGGTGGTGCCTGCTGCATTGTTGGCCGCACTGAGGGTGATATTCAGCTTGCCATTGCTGGCGCTAATGGGGCTATTGATAGTGATATTGCGTGCGGCCTGCAGGGTGAGGCCAACAGTGGCACTACCCGTATCGGTGATGGCACTATTGACTGTGATGTCGCCATTGCCACTGGAACTGCCGGCGCTTCCGTAAGCAGCATTATTGCTTTGCGTAGTTACCGTTACGCTGGTGCCGCCAGACAGCGTATTGGAAATGGTGGAGGCGGCCGCACTGCCTATCGTGTAGTCGTAAGGGTCAATCAACCAGCTACCTGCATTACCTGATCGGGATGATGCATTAACCTGCAAGCCACTCATCGTATTGACCGCGGCCGCTGAGGTTTCAATGGCACCACCATTGCCGCCATTCGGGGCAGAAGCATCCAGCGTGCCACCGGCATTCAGGGTTCCCGTACTCATGTCGCCCAGCAACTGAATCTGGCCTTTCTCACCACTTGCAAGGGTTTGCGCCCGGATGACACCCGTATTATTGATGACAGAGCTGGTTAGTTGGTCTGCTGCTTTGGCAGTCAGCAGCACACTGCCGCCATCGGCCTGAATCGCCCCACCATTACTAACCAGCGAATCCAGTGCTCCCTTGTTGATGGCCAGCTTGACCGCGCCGCCCATATCCAGCGTGACATCCTGGGCAGAAGCCAGTGTCACGCTGCCCTTGTTTGCTGTGATGCTGCCATCATTGCTGACTTGTGCGGCAATCAGAGCAACGTTTCCGCCATTACTGATGGTTATATTGCCCTGGTTGATGACCGCGCCTTGGCTGTTTCCTTGGAAATTGTAATGGCCGCTAGAAAACTGCTGGTCTGACAGATTAAGGGTGGTCGCTAGCAAGCCGCTGGTATTGACCTGAGCACCGGTGGTAAACAACACACCGTTCGGGTTGATCAGGAAAACCTGACCATTGGCTTTCAGGCTGCCCTGAATGACGGAAACGTCCGAACCCAATACGCGGTTCAGCGCAATGGATGTGGCGGAGGGCTGGATGAACTGAACGGTATTGCCCGCGCCAATGCTGAATGATTGCCAGTTGGTTGCCAGCTTAGCTGACGACTGGTTGATCAGCATGGTATTGCCTTGCTGGGTGATGTTGCCGGATCCGAGCGTGATTTGCCCCCCGGTGGGCAAACCTGCGGCACCAACGCTCCCCGCCAGCACGAGAGTGCATAGCGCCAGCATGCTGTTACCCGAGCGTGATGCTTTGCCGTGCGCTGACACATTCTCCGCAACAGCAACCATTGCGCATGCCTGGGAACTCCAGACGAGTTTGTACACATGGTTCAATGAGGCGCGCCGCATATCCTTCTCCCGCTACGATTTGTTACTAGGTGTTTTTATTGATTTAATTAAAAATAGAGTATTTGCTTTAATTGTTTTATTGATTATTCATCTTGGAAAAAGATATTTCAATATGAAAATATGGATTTTGAGTAGATTATTGATTAGTGTGTAATTAATAATACATTGCCAACTTTAAATTTAAACAGACAAATTTAAATGTTATCAATCAATGTCAATGACATTTCTGGATAACTAGGCAAGTTAAGCCTGCTTCTGCGAACGGGAGAACTGGCGTGTTGATGAATGTGCAGAGGCAGAGGGCAATGAATAATTCAAAAATAATGATTGTTGAAGATGATGTGATTTCAGCACTTCTCATGCGCAAATGGTTGGCAAAGTCCGCACATGTTCATCATTGCGCGACGCCTGACGCATTTCAGCAGATGGTCCTTGAAGTGAACCCGGACATCATCCTGATGGATATCGACTTGGGATGTGATGAGGACGGCTTCGATCTTGTTGCCTGGTACCGATTACAGCAGGGGAAAGCCCAGATTATCTTCATTTCGTCTTATGAGACGGCTGAGGTCCTTGCGCGCATCTATGCGTGTGGTGGCAATGATTACATCCTGAAGCCCCCAAGCCTGGAGGTGCTGGAGGCGAAAATTCTCCAGGCACTCGAGTGGAGTGCCATGGATGCGATATGCCCCATCTCTCCTCGGGATAAAGACAGTAAAGCATGATGTGCCGTTGATGATGGCTGGCCGTCAGAATTAGCTGATGTTTGAGACATCTCATACGTAACCAGAACAATTATGTGTGTGGCAGCTTCTCATCCCAAAGCTGCCGCAATTCTTCAAGTCGGCGAAAGGCCGCTATGGCCGACCTGCTGTCAGTCCACCTAGTACAGTGGCAGATAGTCGGCCAGAGCAGACGACTTAGTGACCCATGAAAAATGGCCACTTTCCCATAGGAAGCGGCCACAAATGTATCTAGTCGTCAACGGGGCAGCGGCGGCGCTGGATGCCGCCTGCGGCGGCCTTGGCCTTACTCGTGTGCTGTCTTGCCAGTGCGAACCGGCAAGGCGCGCAGGCCGGGTGCAGATTGTGCTGGCGGATTTCGAGCCGGCGGCATGGCCGGTGAGCCTGGTGTATGCGGAGTAAGGCAGGTTGCCCATCAAACTGCGTGCTTTTCTGGACTTTGCCGCCCCGCGTTGGCGCGCGCAGTTGGTCGGGGGGGGGAGGGCTGGTGCTGGTTTGTTTGTCGACTGGTAAACAGTACTGCAAAACAGCTGTGCTAGCATGACGGGCAATGCACGATGAATGGATTGGATCAAGAGAACTGGCATGCCCGCTCGCCAACCGTGAAGTGAGTCATCAAGGGCGAGTTTATGAGCAATTCCATTACCATGCTGATGCTGGATCTGCCAACGGTGCTGTTTTTGTATTCGACATCGTTGATTGCCGGTACCTGCGCCGTATTGAATGCATGGCGTCACCAGCGCAATGAAACCGGGCTTGGGCGGATTGCGCTGGCGCTGGCGGTGCTGGCGGTCGGGGGTGGGCTGGCGGGGCTGAGCGAGCTTGCGCTGCTGCCCTGGCCGTTCTTGTGGCGGTATGTGCATTTTTTGCTTGGCGTCGGCGGCTATGCTGCCCTGTGGAGCGGTTTGGCCGAGCTGAGCAGCCCGCGTTGGTGCGCCTGGAGGCTGCGGGTGGCCCTGGTGCCGCTGCTGTGGCTGCTTGTCGGCATGCTTACAGGTTTTGTCGCGCACAATGAGCAGCGTGCGGCGGTGTTTCATTTCAATGCGTTTTTCTTCCTGCTGGCGGCGGCATTCTGCATGTGGCATGACCGTCATGCAGAGCCGCTGGCTTCCCGATTGCTGCTTAGCCTGACGCTGTTGCTCAGTGCCCTGCTGTATGGCAGCGAGTGTTACTGGATAGTGAGCAGCGCCTGGTCCCGGCAGTTGCTGTCCTGGGCTTTCTTCGCGCAGATCATCTGCAATTTCACCCTGGTGTTGCTGGTGCTGACCTTTCTGTCCGAGCGGGCCGCAATCAGGCTGCGTCAGGCCAGCGAACGGGACGAACTGACGGGCGTGGGTAATCGCCGTTACCTGTTTGCGCGCTTGCCTGCACAGGCAGAGGCGGGCAACGCCATCATCATGGCGGATGTCGACCACTTCAAGCGCGTGAACGATTGCTTTGGCCATCTGGGTGGGGATCGGGTGTTGGCGGTGGCTGCGCAGGCACTGCAAGCCACATTGCGAGAGCAAGACCTGATTGCCCGCTTTGGCGGCGAGGAGTTTGTGATTTTCCTGGCGCAGGTGAGTCAGGCCGAGGCCCGTAGCCTGGCAGAGCGGCTACGCTTGCAACTGGCTGCGCAGGAAATCGACATGGCGGGTGAAAAATGCAAGGTCACCGTCAGTATTGGTCTGGTCTGGCTGGATGGCCCCGGCCGCAGCTGGGATGAGTGGCTGAATCTGGCGGATGCTGCCTGTTATCAGGCCAAGCAGCAGGGGCGGAATCGGGTATGCGAACATGCACTGTAAATGAATGGCGAGTGGGCATGAAAGCCTGCCGCGTGCAGTGATTTCCCTGTCGGTGGGTAGACAGGCTTAGTCAGCCTGGCGGTTGGCTTCCATCATGGTGAGTGCGGCCATATTGATGATACGGCGCACGGTGGAGCTGGAGGTGAGGATGTTCACCGGTGCATGATGCCAAGCAGAAAGGGGCCGACGGCCACATTGCTGCCAGCAGCGGTCTTCAGCAGGTTGTAGGCGATATACAACTGGTTATGTTGCGCATTGATGCTGGCTATTCACTGGTGCCCTGGCCCCAACTGCTGCTCCAGCGACCAGTTTCGCCAAATGTCATTACCTGGCTGCTCAGCAGCAGACCCGGACACAGTTCCAATACATGTTTCATGGTGTTTTCTCCAATCAATAACAGTGAAATCAAGCGTGAGCTTGTCCGAAATTCGGTGTAAAGCGGTCGTTATTACCAGCAAATCTCACAGACCGCTTTGGCCGAACTGCCGCCGACCAGACTGGCGGACTTTCAGTTGGTCGGCCAATGCCATGGCAGTTTCAAACACCATGTTCAGCAGCAGGTCGAGGGGCTGGTGCTGGATGCGCGCACCCATGTTTGCCACACACGTTTCACCACCACATTGGCGGCACTAAGCTCGCTGTAAGGGCTGATCGCCTACTACCCAGCAGAGTCAGCATACGTGCCCTCCGGGTCTTATCAGGGATGCATGCCTTACGGCTTATCCGCCCGAATGAACTCCACTTCCGGGAAGGTGATGCGCGACAGGATTTCCAGCTTCTTGTCGACCGGCAGTTCCCCACGGTATTTCTTCACCACTGCCGAGGCGTCCTGATTGACCTGGCCGTTCTGAATCGTTTCGATGCTGGTGATATTGCTGGCATGTCCGGTGATGGCTTCGGCATTCACCACACCCAGCACCATTGCCCGTTGCAAAAAGGTAGATCGAAAAGCGTGCATCCCCACAATACGGGCATTCGGGGTTTCGTCCCGTAGTCCGATTGCCTCGAGAAAGTCCGAGAACCATTTCAGAGCTTTGGATGAGGCACGACCACCTGAAGTCGGGAAGGCCTGGAATAGCAAGGTGTCGCCACGCTTCTTGGCTGCCGCCACATAGTCGAGGAAGCCCAGCTCAATCAGTTTGGGATGGATGGGCAGCTTGCGTTTGGAGCCGCCTGTTTTCACTGACTTGTCGATGCGAGCATCACCTTCGGATTCGTCGGTAATGTCCATATACCAGGTGCCAGTCTGCGCATCCTGCGTGATATCGACTTGCGGGTTTAGTTGGCACAGCTCATTGACCCGTGCGCCGGTGAACAGACCCAGATGGGGAAGCCAGTATTTGTGGGCCATGGCTGGGCGTCGGGCGAAACGTGCCATTTCCGGGCCTTCGAACAGGCGCTTCAGTTCTGCCGATTCAAAGGCACGTTGCCCGCCTTCGGGGTCGCGGCGGGAGCCAAGGTATTGCACCCCTTCGGTGGTGAGTGTCATCGGCCAGCCGTGGTCCTGCCACTTGCGGCGGCAGTATTTGATGAAGGGTGTCATGACTGCCAGATAGGTGCCGTCGAACGTCCCCTTGCTCATCTCGCCGCGGTGCTGCTTGGCCAGTTCCAATGGGCTAAGTTTTTCCTGACGGCAGATGTCCTTCCAGCGTGGTGGCAGGCTTTGCACCGCTTCGAAGTAGGCCTCGAAGTCGGATTGCTTGAGCAAGCCGATGGGCTTGTCTCCGACGATATCCACCAGCAGCGGCATGACGGCACCGACCTTGCGCAGCATCGCGGCCTTGTCCAGCTTCTGGTAGTAGGCCAGATAGCTTTGGGTCACCTCCGACAGCAGCGGGGTTTCCAGCCGCTGCGCCATGACCGGCGTTGGGACTTCCTGGCCATCGTAACGATTGAGCAGTTTCGCGTTGGTGCGGATGGCCATCCGGCCATAGGCCAGTGCCAGTCGGCGCATTTCGGGTTCAGTGGCTTTGAGTTGGTAGCGGTAGAGGCGCAGGAATTGTTCCAGCG
This sequence comes from Aquitalea sp., assembly GCF_030150775.1. Lineage (NCBI taxonomy): Bacteria > Pseudomonadati > Pseudomonadota > Betaproteobacteria > Neisseriales > Chromobacteriaceae > Aquitalea > Aquitalea sp. The sequence goes on along the minus strand of NZ_JASLFG010000006.1, from coordinate 22,873 downwards.
GGCCACGCAGCAGTTCGTAGTCACCAATGGCCACTGCGCCTTTGAGAATGCGGTTGGCTTCGGTGTAGCCACTCTGGTATTCCTCGATTTCTTCCGGGGTGTAGTGGCCGTTTTCGCGGCGTGCTTCGTCTCCAGCCAGGCTGGCAACCTCGGCGTGTAGACAGATGGCGTCGATGGCTTCGGGCGTGAGCGCGTCGATATGGGTGATGGCGGCGAGTTGCATACGTGCGTAACGCTCAGCCTGTCGCTGTCGCTTGTCTTCCCACTCAGTGGTCAGACGGGCTTCTTCCGCGCGATGGCGCTCGACAGCCGTGCGGTAGTCTTTGGTGCGTAGCGAAAACGTGATTTCTTTTTTGCCGGGATAGCAAACAAGAACGTCAGTCGGGATGCGACGACGAAGATAGTAGGTGCCGGATTGGGGGTGGCGTTGCAGGCCGGTGGGTAACATTGGCATCGTTCATTGAGTTCCGATCCAGAGTATAGGAAGCTAGGAACAAAACCGAACTCTTATCGCCAATGTGTAGGAGTGTTGTGTAGAACTCGGGGGTAAAACTGCCTTGCCTGACCCGAATTTTCTTTAAAAACAACACTTTAGGGGTGTTTGGCGGAGAGGGGGGGATTCGAACCCCCGTTAGGGTATTACCCTAAACACGCTTTCCAGGCGTGCGACTTAAACCACTCATCCACCTCTCCAGATGGCTGCTGCATTTGCTGCAACAGAGAGGGCGATATTACACGCAAACTGTCGAATTGACAAGAGCTGACATGCAAATTGCCATGATTCACCGTCAGCCTATCTGTCCGTCAACACCATGCCTGCAACGATTGCCTGTTGACATACCGGCTGCGCTACACTGCCATATCCCCTCACCCGATGACCTCCGCCATGTTGCACATCATTACGCCTCGTCTGCAATTGCGGGAATTCACCCTGCAGGATGCACCGCTGCTACTGGCATTGCTGACTGACCCGGATTTCATTCGCAACGTCTCCGACCGTGGCATACACACTCTGGCACAGGCCATTGACTACCTGGGTCGTGGTCCTATTCTTTCTTACGTGCAAGACGGTTTTGGCCTGTGGTGTGTGGAACGGCGCGAAGATGGCGTGGCCATTGGCATGTGCGGCCTGATCCGCCGTGCAGGTTTGCTTGATATTGATGTCGGCTATGCCTTGCTACCGGACTGGCGCGGACAGGGCTATGCCAGCGAAGCTGCCGCCGCCTGTGTGCAATATGGTTTGCACAGCCTGCAATTAACGCGGGTGGTTGCTTATGTAAACGCTGACAACGCTGCTTCACGCCGGGTTCTGGAGAAAGCCGGGCTGCGTCATTCAGGGCCTGTTTTGCTGCCGACAGCCGAGCAATCTGTGGAACTGTATAGCTCCGACCCAGGCTGAGCGCTTGCTACCGCAAGTGTGCGTTGCAATATTTGGCAACAATTTGCCGATCTTTTCTTCACTCGTCCGCCATGTGCTTACGCTAATATCCCGGTAGCGCAACGCTGCCATTCCTACCAATTGGCAGCCACATAAAAGTGCGACAGTCAGGCCGCTCTAGCCCAGCATGCATGCCAGACAATTTCTCTCGGCAACAAAGGGAGACCTTGTCCTGTAGCCAGCGGCAGCAGCTTGTCGCGATACCAAGCATACCGGCCAGGCTCGCTGGCCTCTGGCAGGAAGGCAGTTTCCCCCGATGTGGATTGTTGAAACGGCATTACGCCGGCCATATACCTTTATCGTAATGGCCATTGTCATTGTGCTGGCCACTGCGCTGGCGCTGCTGCGCACGCCGGTGGATGTGCTGCCGGAAATCGACATCCCGGTGATCAGCGTGATCTGGGGCTACAACGGCCTGGCACCGCAGCAGATGGCCGACCGCATCACCCAATCCAACGAGCGCATTCTCACCACCACGGTGAATGACATCGAGCATATCGAGTCGCAGTCGCTCAACGGCATTGCGGTGATCAAGATTTTTTTCCAGCCCAATGTCAACATCCAGACCGCCATCGCCCAGGTGGTATCGGTATCGCAGGCCGTGGTACGGCAGATGCCTACCGGCACCACCGCACCACTGGTAATCAAGTACACCGCCTCCAGCGTGCCGGTGGTACAGCTGGGCATGTCCAGCAAGACGCTGTCGGAACAGGATGTGTTTGATGCGGCGGTGAATACCCTGCGGCCGCAACTGGTGACCATTCCCGGCGTGGCCATTCCCTATCCCTATGGCGGCAAGGTGCGCCTGCTGTCGGTGGATCTGGACCTGGCCGCCATCACCGCCAAGGGCATGACCCCCACCAATGTGGTTAACGCCATCAGCAGCCAGAACCTGATACTACCCGCCGGCACTACCAAGATGGGCGATACCGAATTCAATATCGGCCTGAACGGCTCGCCCACCACCATTGCCGGGCTGAACAACATTCCGGTGCGCAGCAGCAATGGCGCCACCACCTATCTGGGTGAGGTGGCACATGTGCGGGACGGCTATTCACCGCAAACCAATATCGTGCGCCAGAACGGCCAGCGCGGCTTGTTGCTGTCGGTGTACAAGAACGGCGGCGCGTCCACGCTCAGCGTGGTGGACAATCTGAAAAGCCTGCTGCCCACGGTGACGCCGCTGCTGCCCAAGGGCATTGAAGTGTCGCTGCTGGCTGACCAGTCGGTATTCGTGAAAACCGCGGTGGAAGGGGTGATTCACGAGGCGCTGATTGCCGCTGTGCTCACCGCCATCATGCTGCTGCTGTTTCTGGGCAACTGGCGCACCACATCCATCATTGCGGTGTCGATACCGCTGTCCATTTTTTCCTCGGTCATCCTGCTGCATGCCGTAGGCGAAACCATCAATGTGATGACGCTGGGCGGACTGGCGCTGGCGGTGGGCATTCTGGTGGATGACGCCACGGTGACCATCGAAAACATCGAGCGTCACCTGCACATGGGGGCGGACCTGCACACGGCCATTCTGGAGGGGGCGGGCGAGATCGCCATTCCGGCCTTTGTCTCCACCCTGTGCATCTGCATCGTGTTTGTGCCGATGTTTTTTCTGGAGGGCGTGGCGCGCTATCTGTTTGTGCCGCTGGCCGAGGCCGTGGTATTCGCCATGCTGGCCTCTTATTTGCTGTCGCGTACGCTGGTGCCCACGCTGGCCCTGCTGCTGATGGGCCACCAGGGCCGCAGCGGCCGGGTGACAGCCTGGATTCACCATGTACACCAGCGCTTCAACCACCAGTTTGAAAAGCTGCGCAGCGTATACGTGCTGCTGATCAGCCACCTGCTGACCCACCGCCGCCGCTTCATGGCCGGATTTCTGGCCTTCTGCCTGCTGTCCTGCGGCCTGTACCTGCTGCTGGGGCGTGACCTGTTTCCCAGCGTGGATACCGGCCAGATCAAGCTGCACATGCGCGCGCCCACCGGTACGCGCATCGAGAACACCGCCCGGCTGGCCGATGGCGTGGACAGTGCACTGCGGGAAATCATTCCGCCGGACGAGCTGGACACCATCATCGATAATATCGGCCTGCCCTATTCCGGTATCAATCTGTCCTACAGCAATTCCGGCACCATCGGCACACTGGATGCCGACATCCTGATTTCACTCAAGCCGGGCCACCGCCCCAGCGCCGATTACATCGAGAAAATTCCGCCGCTGCTGGGCAAACGCTTTCCCGGCGTGGAGTTCTTCTTCCAGCCGGCGGATATCGTCACCCAGATTCTCAACTTCGGCACCCCATCCGCCATCGACGTACAGATTTACGGCAAGAGCATGGCAGAAAACCATGCCTTCGCCGTGAAGCTGGCGGACCGCATCAAGGGTGTGAACGGTGCGGCTGACGTACATGTACACCAGCGGCTGGATGCACCGGCGCTGAAGCTGGACATGGACCGTACCCGCCTGCAAGGCATGGGTCTTAGCGCCACCGACGTGGCACAAAACCTGTTGCTGCCACTATCCGGCAGCCAGCAGACCCAGCCGACATTCTGGCTGAACCCGGCCAACAGCGTGGTGTACAACATGCAGGCACAAACCCCGCAATACCGCATCAATGCGCTGGACGACCTGCTGCAGCTGCCGGTGAACCCCGCCGGTGCCAGCGGCAGTACGCCGCAGCAACTGGGCAATCTGGTGAAAACCAGCCCAGGGCGCGAGGCCGCCATCGTCAGCCGCTACAACATTCAGCCGGCGGTGGACATTTACGCCAATGTACGCGGACGTGATCTGGGCGCGGTGGCCAGCGACATCCAGCAACTGATCAAGCAGTCGCAAGCCGAACTACCCAAGGGCAGCAAGATCAGCCTGCGCGGTCAGGTGGAAACCATGCAGTCCTCCTACACCGGGCTGGGGCTGGGCATTCTGGGTGCCATCGTGCTGGTTTACCTGCTGATTGTGGTGAACTTCCAGTCCTGGCTGGATCCCTTCATCATCATCTCCGCCCTGCCGGCAGCCCTGGCCGGCATCGCCTGGATGCTGATCCTGACCGCGACCAATCTAAGCGTACCGGCGCTGACCGGTGCCATCATGACCATGGGGGTTTCCACCGCCAACAGCATTCTGGTGGTTTCCTTTGCCCGTCAGCGCCTGCAAGAAGGCCTGCCACCGCTGTCCGCGGCGCTGGAGGCCGGGGCCACCCGCTTGCGTCCGGTGCTGATGACGGCGCTGGCCATGATCATCGGCATGATTCCCATGGCCATCGGCATTGGCGACGGCTCGGAACAGAATGCCCCGCTGGGCCGTGCCGTGATTGGTGGCCTGCTGTTCGCCACCGTATCCACCCTGTTCTTTGTCCCGGTGGTGTTTGCCAGCTTCCACAGCCATCTGGCCAAACGCCGGGCGCAAGCGCACAGCCCTGACGACGACACCCCGGCCACGCCCGTACAAGCCTAGGACCTCAGCATGACAAATCAGCGCCACACCAATCAGGGCGTGCCGGCCTTCCATCACGATACCCTCCCCGGCCTGGATGGCCGCCACAAGGTAGCCCGCCGTGCCCGCACCGTCACCATCATCATCGTGCTGCTGTTGCTGGCTGGCCTGGGGCGCACCCTGCTGGCCAGGCAGGCCAGCGCCGACACCCTGGCCCAGCGCGCCAGCCAGAGCGCCATCCAGCAAGTGCGGGTGGTGCAGGCGACAAACAATCGCCATGACAACCAGCTCACCCTGCCCGCCACCTTGCAGGGCATCAGCGAGGCCGTGGTGTATGCGCGCGGCAGCGGCTATGTAAAGCAATGGCTCAAGGACATCGGCCAACCGGTGAAAAAAGGCGAACTGCTGGCGGTGCTGGACACTCCGGACATCAACAAGCAGGTGGACGAAGCCGCCGCCAGCCATGAACTGGCACGCACCGCCTACCAGCGCTGGAGCCGCCTGCGCGCGCAGGATGCGGTCTCACAGCAGGAATTCGACGAAAAAAATGCCGCCTACCAGCAAACCGCCGCCACCCTCAAGCGTCTGCGCGACCAACAGGATTTTGGCCGCGTGGTGGCACCGTTTGACGGCATCATCACCAAACGCAATATCGACAATGGCAGCCTGATCAATGCCGGCAACGGCGGCAGCGGCCAGTCGCTATTCAGCGTGGCGCAGGTGGACAAGCTGCATCTATATGTTTACCTGCCGCAGGAGCGTGCCAGCCAGGTCAAGGTAGGCGACAGCGTCGACATCATGGCCGGTGACAATGCCAAAGCAGTTGCCGGCAAGGTGGCACACACCGCCGGTGCCATCGACCCGGCCAGCCGCACCCTGCAAGTGGAAATCGTACTGGACAATGCCGAGCACAAACTGCTGCCCGGCCTGTATGTGGAAGCCCGCTTCAAGCTGAAGAGCCCGGCAGGGCTGACCCTGCCCACCAACACCTTGATATTCGGTGCCGAGGGCAGCCAGGTGGCAGTCGTGGATGAGCACAATAAGGTGCGACTGCAAAAAGTGGTACTAGGCACCGACTACGGCAAGGACATTGCCATCAAGGCTGGCCTGAGCGGCAAGGAACGCATCATCCTCAACCCGTCCGATGCCATCCGCAACGGCCAGAGCGTGGCCATTGTGGCCAGCGGCAACAGCGAGTAAGCCATGCGAAGCTCCCCCGCCCTGCTGGCCGGCACCATGCTGCTGGCCACCCTCAGCGCCTGCTCCGCCATCGGCCCGGATTACCAGCGCCCCACCATGGCCGACCTGCCCGCCAACTGGCAGGGCACAGGCAGCTGGCAAAGCGCAGCGCCTGCCGACCAGCAAGCCAAGCAAGCCTGGTGGCTGCAATTTGGCGATGCCACACTAAACCAGTTGGAAGCCGACTGCATCGCCAGCAATGCCAGCCTGAAACTGGCGCTGGCCCGCCTGCAACAGGCGCAGGCCCAGGCCGGCATCCATGCCGCCGCCAGCCTGCCCACGATCAGTGCCGGTGCCAGTATCAGCCGCAGCCGCATTTCCGCCGAGCGCCCGCTAACCAATTATCAATCAACCAACAGCAGCACCATCCAGAACGATTACAAGCCCACGCTGAATGTGAGCTACGAATTCGACTGGCTGGGCCGGGTGCGCCGTGACGTGGAAAGCGCCCGCGCCAGCGCCGCACAAAGCCAGGCCGACAGCGAAAACGTGCGCCTGCTGCTGACCGCCCAACTGGCCAGCGCCTATTTCCAGCTGCGCCAGCTGGATGAGGAAAGCGCCCTGCTGCAGCAATCCATCAGCCTGCAGCAAAAAGTGCTGCAACTAACCGAGGTGCGCCACCGCGAGGGGCTGGATGCCGCCAGTGCACTAGCCACCCAACAGGCCAGCCTGCAAGCGGCACAGGCCCAGCTGAGCCTGCTGGGCAACCAGCGCCAGCAACAGCAAGACCTGCTGGCCACCCTGAGCGGCCATCCGGCCAGCAGTTTCCGGCTGGAAAGCGCCACCCTGCCCGCCACCACCCCACAGATTCCGCCTGGCGTTCCGGCCGGGCTGCTACAGCGCCGACCGGACATAGCCTCCGCCGAGCGCGCCATGGCGGCGGCCAATGCCCAGATCGGCGTGGCCAAAGCCGCCTGGTTCCCACAGCTCACCCTGTCGCCCAGCTATATCGGCTATGAATCCGCCCAGCTGGCACGGCTGGTTTCCGCACCGGCACTGGTGTGGTCACTGGGCCTGCAAGCCGGCCAGACGCTGTTTGACAACGGCAAGACCCGCGCCGGCGTCAATTATGCCGAGGCCGGCTATCAGGCCGCTGCCGCCAGCTATCGCCAGACCGTATTGCAGGCGATGCAGGAAACCCAGGATGCGCTGTCCACCCTGCAGGGGTTGGATCAGGCCAGCCAGCAGCAGGGTGCCGCCGTCAGCAGCCAGCAACGCGCTTATGACATCTCCCTGCTGCGCTATCGAGAAGGGCTGGATAACGCGCTCACGCTAGCCATCAACCAGCAAAGCCTGCTGGCGGCGCGGCGCCTGCAATCCCAACTGCGCGGCAGCCAGTTTGTCTGGAGTGTTAATTTGCTCAAGGCACTGGGCGGTGATTGGCTGGCAGGGAGCGAGCCTGCTGGTTCTTGAGTCGGGTGACCGGCCACCACCCCACACCCAGGGCTAGAAAGCCCTGGCCATGACACGCAAGCCATGACATCTGCCAGCTTACAAGCTCAGGCAAAACAACTTACCGTCAACGTCTCAGTTGAATGCCTGCCCTGTAACGCAATCACCCCAGTGTTGAAATCACGGCAGCGACAGGCTGATTAATGCACATCCGGGGAAAGCACCATGCCTCTGCCCTCATCAGCATTGCGACGCTTCTCGCTATTCATGCAGCACCGCATGGTACTGGATGTCGCCGCACCAATGCTGTTTCTATTGCTGTGGGCAACAGGATTTGCCGTGGTAAAAATCGGTTTGCAGCATATCGAACCGCTTACCTTCCTGGCATTGCGCTACAGCTGCGTCATTGCCATTCTTTTGCCCATCCAGCTTGGATTCCGCCTCTCCATTCCGCATCACGGTCGTGACTGGCTAAACGTTTGCGTAATCGGCATTTGCATTCAAGTCATCTACTTTGGCGGAACCTATCTTGCGCTCAGGGCAGGGCTCTCTGCTGGAGCGCTGGCACTCATCGTCTCCTTGCAGCCCATTCTCGTTGCCGTGATTGCGCCAATCTGGATCAAAGAGCACGTTTCAAGCAAGCAGTGGTGCGGACTCAGTTTGGGCTTTGCCGGTGCGGCTATCGTCATCCTGTCAAAATCGGCCATTGAATCAACACCGTGGCAGGGCATTGCGCTGAGTTGCATTGCCCTGTCCGGCATGACCTTGGGGGTGTTATATGAGAAGAAAACGTCGGCTTCCATGCACCCGATTTCCGCCACACTGATACAGACTAGCGTAGGACTGCTGCTGATAGCACCACTCGCCCTGCTGCTGGAGTCCGGCCATATCGAGTGGCACCGCGACATGCTGTTTTCACTCACCTATCTGGTGATCGGCAACTCGCTTATTGCGATTGGGCTACTCCTCCATCTTGTCCGGCATCGCCCTGCGTCCAGGGTCTCAGCACTGTTTTTCCTGGTTCCGCCCTGCGCTGCCATCGCTGCGGGTGTGCTGCTCGGGGAGTCCATGCCCGGGTTTGCCTGGCTCGGGATCGGGCTTGCTACTGCAGGCGTATGGCTGTCCGTCAATATTCGATAAACCGCAATCGACAATGCCGCCATCCATACCAACACAACAAAAAACCCGCCAGTTGGCGGGTTTCGTTTTGGCATCGCACAGCATCACGACTGCACGCGCAAGTCCTGCAGGCCATCCTCGGCAGGCACATCGACATAGCGCACCAGGCCCGGCAGTTCATCCGGCAGCGCCTGTTGTGCCGCTGCGCCTTCCAGCAGCGCCAGCACCGGCTGCAACACCACGCGGCGCAGCAGGCCCTCGTCAGTACTCAGCGCATCCAGTCGCAGGCTGTAACTCCACTCGTCGCCAAACGGCGATTCGGAATCGTCCCAGCGCAGCAGGCGGCCAGCCTGATTGACCCACGGCTGCCAGCCGGTGGCGGGGAAGCCAACGTAGGCGTCGTAATCGAAGCTGAATTCACAGGTCCAGTGCGCAATATGCAGCACTGGACCCAGCGGTTCACCCTCCCCGCCCAGACCGACCCGCGGCACGCCGTCGCCTGCCAGGCTGATCTGGAAATTCAGGAAGGCGACGATAGTGTCCTTGCGCTTTTTCTTTTGCAGCAGCGGCAGGCTGCAGCACAGCGCCTGGCGGGATTCGCCACGCTTTTGCTGTTCGGTCAGCGGCTTGCCCACGGTACACAGCCCGCTGGCCGGCAAGGCCTGCTGCAGTAGTTCAATCAGCGCCTGTTCCAGTTGCTTGGCGTGGCGCCAGGCTTGCTCGGCTTCCCGTGCGGAGGCGTCGGCCTGTGTGTTCTGCATCTTGTCATTCCAGTCTGTTCGGCATGATGGATGCCGGAGTCAAGTGCGGATGATAGCCGGATTTGCCTGCTGCCGTCCGCCGCTTCTCATCAAACCCACCGCATTTTGTGCTGATCACCATAAAAAAACCGGCCCCTGAGGGCCGGTTTGTTCACATTGCCGTGGCTGATCAAGCCAGCAGGTGGTTGTTGAGCTCACGCATGCCGGCAGACAGCATGGCCAGATCCAGCACGCTGAAGGACTGCAGCTCGGCAAACATCTGGTAGCACAGTTCCAGCTCGCTGCGACGCTTGGCCAGCCAGGCATCGGCAAAAGCCTTGTCACCCGTGGCTTCGCTGAGCGCCAGCTTGGCCAGCTTGCGATGCAGGCGGTACAGGTCGTCACGCAACGCGGAGCGGGCCAGCGACTGCCAGCGGTTGTCGCGCGGCAGGCCGGTGATGGCGTCACGCAGCCAGTCCAGTTGCAGGGTGCGACCCAGCTGGAAGTAGTTCTGTGCCACTTCGTCCTGCGACAGCTCGCCGCCCTCGCTGATTTCGATAATGTCCATCAGCGGTACGGCAAACTCCAGACGCGCCAGCACGCGGGCCAGTTCCTGCGGCATGTTCGGCAGGCTCAGGCGGGCTTCCAGTTCGGCCACGGCCGGGTACTGTTTGGCATCCACCAGCGCAGGCAGACGTGCCAGCAGTTCCTGTACCTTGCCAGCGTACTGCTCGATCACGGCATTCACCGAGGTGAACGGACGCTTGTTGCGCAGCACCCAGCGGGTAACGCGCTCGATCAGGGTACGCACCAGCATCATCATTTCCATCTGCTGGTCGGCCGGAATCTGGTTATCCAGTGCTTCAATCTGGCCCCAGAGGCTTTCCGCATCAAACACGCGGCTGGCAATCCACCAGGCGCGGGCGATGTCGGCCGCGGAGAACGGCGACTCTTCCTGCAGGCGGAACACGAAGGTGGTGCCCATGCGGTTGATGATCTGGTTGGCCAGCTGGTTGGCGATAATTTCGCGCCGCAGCTGATGCTGTTCCATCTGCTTGCCAAAGCGCTGTTGCAGCGGCTGCGGGAAGTAGTTGACCAGCACCGGCAGGAAGTCGACATCATCCGGCACATCGGTAGCCAGAATGGCTTGATCCAGCGAGATCTTGCTGTAAGCCAGCAGCACGGCGATTTCCGGCACGGTCAGACCCTGACGCGCCAGGCGGCGTTCGTTGATCTGGGTTTCCGACGGCAGGTATTCGATTTCGCGGTTCAGCTCGCCGGTCTTTTCCATGTGCGAAATCATGCGCGCATGGGTGGACAACATGGAGGCGGCTTCCAGACGCTTGATCGCCAGGATCTGGGTTTGCAGCACGTTGTTGCGCAGTACCAGATGGCCCACTTCGTCGGTCATCTCGGCCAGCAGTTCATTACGCTGCTTCAGCGTCATGTCACCGGCTTGCATCACCGCGCCCAGCAGGATCTTGATGTTGACTTCGTGGTCGGAGCAATCCACACCAGCGGAGTTGTCGATCGCGTCGGTGGCGATACGGCCGCCGCACAGCGCAAATTCGACACGCCCCAGCTGGGTGCAAGTCAGGTTACCGCCTTCGGCCACCACGCGGGCTTGCAGTTCGTTACCATTGACACGTACCGGATCGCAAGCGCGGTCGCGGGCGTCGGCATGGCTCTGGCTGGAAGCCTTGATGTAAGTACCGATACCGCCGTTGTACAGCAGGTCGATCTTGGCCTTGAGGATTTCATGGATCAGCTCGTTCGGTGCCATGTGGTCCTTGTCGGTTTCCAGCCAGGCCTTGACTTCAGGCGACAGCGGAATGGACTTGGCCGAGCGTTCGAAAATGCCACCGCCCTTGGAAATCAACTCGCGGTTGTAATCAGACCAGCTGGAACGCGGCAGATTGAACAGGCGCGCACGTTCGGCAAAGCTGGTCTTGGCGTCCGGGGTCGGGTCCAGGAAGATGTGCAGATGGTTGAACGCAGCCTTCAGGCAGATGTGTTCGGACAGCAGCATGCCGTTGCCGAATACGTCGCCGGCCATGTCGCCAATGCCGATCACGCTGAAATCCTGCTCCTGGGTGTTGATGCCCAGATGACGGAAGTGGCGCTTGACCGATTCCCAGGCACCGCGGGCGGTAATGCCCATGCCCTTGTGGTCGTAACCGGCAGAACCACCGGAAGCAAAGGCGTCACCCAGCCAGAAGCCGTAGGATTCGGAAATGCCGTTGGCGATGTCGGAGAAGGTTGCGGTGCCCTTGTCGGCAGCCACCACCAGGTATGGGTCATCCGGGTCCAGACGGCGCACGTCCTTGGGCGGGATGATCTGGCCGGTCACCAGGTTGTCGGTGACATCCAGCAGCGCGGAGATGAAGATCTTGTAGCAGGCGATACCTTCGGCCAGGAAGGCTTCACGGTCGCTCGGTGCCGGCAGTTGCTTGCCAACAAAACCGCCCTTGGAACCCATCGGCACGATGACGGAGTTCTTCACCATCTGCGCCTTCACCAGACCCAGCACTTCGGTACGGAAGTCTTCCATGCGGTCGGACCAGCGCAGACCGCCACGGGCCACCTTGGAGCCGCGCAGGTGCACGCCTTCCACACGCGGGCTGTACACCCAGATTTCAAACATCGGGCGCGGCTGCGGCAGGAAAGGAATCTGGTTGGATTCCAGCTTGAAGGAGATGTAGGACTTGAACTCGCCCGCCGCATCCTTCTGCCAGAAGTTGGTGCGGCGGGTAGCCAGAATCACGGCCAGGAAGCCGTTCAGGATGCGGTCTTCGTCCAGGTTGGCCACATTGTCCAGCTGTTCCTTCACTTCAGCCAGCAGCGCATCGGCGCGGGCGTCGTCGGCATTCACCGGGTCCAGACGCGCCACAAACAGCGCCACCAGACGACGGGTGATTTCCGGATAGTTGGCTACGCACTGTTCCAGATAGTTCTGGCTGAAGGTGAGGCCGCCCTGACGCAGATACTTGGCCAGTGCGCGCACCAGCGAGATTTCACGCCAGTCCAGGCCAGCAATCAGCGCCAGACGGTTGAAACCATCGTTTTCGCAACGCTTGGCAAACACCTGGGCCAGCAGTTCCTGGAAGTCTTTCTGTACGGCTTCACTGGACATCTGCTCAAAGAAAGCACCCACGTCCAGGCCGAAATCGCTGATCCACACGGCGGAACCGTCTTCACGCTCGACACGGTAAGGATGTTCGTCGCTCACCTTGACGCCCATGTTTTCCAGAATCGGCAGGCTGGCGGACAGGCTCATCGGTTCGCCTTCGCGGAACAGCTTCAGGTTGAATGCCTGGTTGCCACGATGGAAAGGACGGTACAGCTTCATCGCCAGCGGGTGGCTGGCGGAGACCGATTCCAGCAGTTGCACGTCCAGCACCGCATTGCGCACTGCGAACTCTTCACGGTAGGCCACCGGGAAAGCCGAGCGGTAACGCTTGAACAGCAGGTTGCCGGCTTCTTCGCCATGCACTTCCACCAGCTGCTGGTGCATTTCTTCCACCCAGCCACGTACCAGACGGGCGATTTCCGCCTCGATATCGGATTCGCGGAAGGCCGGCAGCTTGGAAGCATTGGTGCGGATGATGTAATGCACGCGCGCCAGCGAGCTGTCGCTGATCTGCACGCTGAATTCCGCCGAGCTGCCGTTGAAGGCAGCCATCAGCACTTTTTCGATCTTCAGGCGCACTTCGGTATTGAAGCTGTCACGCGGCACGTATACCAGGCTGCTGACATAACGGTGGTAGCGGTCCTTGCGCACGAACAGGCGTACACGCGGGCGCTCTTGCAGGCTGACAATGCCTTCGGCGATCGGGCCCAGTACATCGGCCGGAATTTCAAACAGCTCGTCGCGCGGGTAGCTTTCCAGCACAAAACCCAGGGTCTTGGCCTTGTAGCTGTCGTCCACATAATCGCAGTTGGCCACCACGCCGGCCACTTTCTGGCGCACCAGCGGAATGTCCTTGGGCGATGCCTGATAGGCGCTGGCGGTATACAGGCCGAGGAAGCGGCGCTCGCCAATCACTTCACCCTTGTCGTTGAAGCGCTTGATGCCGACGAAGTCGACATAGGCCGGACGGTGGATGATGGAGCGAGTCTGGGATTTGTTCAGGATGATCAGTTGCGGCAGGTGCGCCAGTTCGCGCAGCTCTTGCGGCAGGGTCTCAAAGCTGGCGGAGTATTCCTTGTCACCTTGATCCTGCAGGATGCCCAGGCCGGAGCCCTTGACGATTTTCAGGCTGTCCTTGCCGTCGCGCTTGACCAGGTCGTAATCGCAATAGCCCATGAACAGGAAGTGATTGGCCGCCATCCAGCCGAGGAAATCCACGGCCTCTTTAGCTTCGGCAGCGCGTTCACCCTTGACCTTGGCCAGGTCCTTGCCGATTTCGCCCACCACGGCGCGCATTTTCGGCTCGTCGCTCACCACCAGACGGATATCGGCAATGATGCGGTTCAGTTCGGCTTCCAGCTTTTGCAAGGTAGCAGCATCGCTGACGCGGTCGATCTGCACGTGGATGAAGGATTCCAGCGGCAGGCTGCGATCTTGCGTGCGCTTTACTTCTTGCAGATTGCCGTTCTTGTCGCGGCCAACCGACAACACCGGGTGCACCAGCAGATGCAGATTGATGTTGTAACGCGACAGCAGCATGGAGATGGAGTCGATCAGGAAAGGCATGTCGTCGTTGACGACTTCAATCACCGAATGGGTGCTCTGCCAGCCATCACGCTCGAAATCGGGAGTATAGATGCGTACCTTGTGCTGGCCGGCGCTACGCTTGTGCGCGAACTCAAAATGGGCCAGTGCGGCACCGAACAGGTCCAGCGAGGAAAACTGGCGCAGGTCGGCATGCTCGGTTTCTTCGAAGTAAATCGGGAAGAATCCGGCAAGTTGTTGTGTCTCCTTGGGTGAAAGCTTGCTCTGTGCAACGGCCTGGATATCAGCAATCAGGCTCGCCAGTTCGGTCTTGTTGGTAAGCGACATGGGGCTTCTCTTGTTGTATGCACGGTTTGTGTCGGGGCATTGTAGTAAGCCCGCTACCAGCGGGATTTCCTTAATGCGACATCGACTTACAGAAAGATGGGATGCAGTGCAGCATGAAAAACCAGTGCCAGGTACGGTACTGGTTTTTCTCCCACTATTTGCCTTATAGCAATGCGACGGCCAATTACAAAAAGGCTGTGACAGCCTACATTGTATACAATCCTACAATCAACACATAAGTACATGATTTTGATGACGTTTCACAATGTATACAAACTGGCGTAAAATGCGCCCCTTCGCAATTTGGTGCTATCCGCCCCAAATGCGACTGATTGTTGGGCAGGGAGTTTCCATGCCACCATTGCCTGGCGTCTTCACAGGAGGCGCATGCAGGCATAACAACAACAGGTTCCGGCCGCGCTGCCCAGGCAGCCACCCCATCAGCGCCGGGTTTACAAAGTAAGACCACGGGAACAAGCACCATGCTTATTCCCTGCATGCGAGAAGCAGAGACACATATGAAGAAGGTTATTTTTGCGGCTGCCGTTGCAGTCAGCCTGTCCGGTTTTGCCAGCCACGCAGAAACCATCCGCTTTGGTGTAGACCTCAACTACCCGCCGTTCTCCAAGCAAGGTGCAGATGGCAAGCCGGAAGGTTTCGACATCGACATGGCCCATGCCTTGTGTACCGCCATGAAGGTAAGCTGCCAGATCGTGCCGCAAGACTGGGATGGCCTGATTCCCGCCCTGAATGCCAACAAGTTTGACGCCATCCTGTCTTCGATGCAGATCACCGAAGAGCGCAAGAAAGCCGTCGACTTCAGCAACAAGTACTACAACATCGCCAGCCGCATCATCGCCAAGAGCAATACCCAGGTTACCCAGACCGCGTTCAAGGGCAAGAAGATCGGCGTGCTGCGCGCCTCCACCCAGGAAAAGTTCGCCCGTGACTTCTGGGGCAAGAACGGTGCCACCATCGTGGCCTACACCAAATCTCCCGAATCCTTCCTCGACCTGAAAGCCGGCCGCGTGGACGCGGTGTTTGTGGACGGTGCCGTGGGTGAGCAGGAATTCCTCAAGACCGACGGCGGCAAGGGCTATGCCTTTGTCGGCCCCAATTACGCCGACGTGAAGTACTTCGGCCTGGGTGCCGGCATTGCCGTGAAAAAGGGCAACCAGGCCCTGGCCGCACGCATCAACAAGGCTATCGAGCAAATCCGCAAGGATGGCAGCTACAAGAAAGTACAGGACAAGTACTTCCACTTTGACGTCTACGGCGGCTAAGCCCGGCACGTCTGCTGCATGAAGTCCTGACCACGCCGGCAGCCAGTCTGCCGGCGGGCATTGCCTCACACTACAACAAGACTCACCGGAGAAACCATGTTCAAGTCCCTCATGGTGCTGGGCGCATGCGCGCTCGGCATGGCTGCTGCTGCCCAAGGCGAAACCCTGCGCTTTGCCACCGATGCCAGTTACCCACCGTTTTCCCAGCAAGGCCCTGACGGCAAGATGAAGGGCTTTGACCCCGATATCGCCCAGGCGCTGTGTTCTGCCATGAAAGTCACTTGCGAAGTGGTACCGCAAGACTTCGACGGCATCATCCCGGCACTGCAGGCCCGCAAGTTCGACGCCATCATTGCCTCGATGAACATCACCGACGAGCGCAAAAAAGTCGTCAGCTTTTCAGACAAGTACTACAACATGCCCAGCCGTCTGGTGGCCAAGCAAGGCAGCCAGATCAACGATGCCTGGTTCAAGGGCAAGAAGATTGGCGTGCTGCGTTCTTCCATCCAGGAAAAATACGCACGCGACAACTGGGTGAAGCTGGGGGCAAAACTGGTGTCCTATGCCAAGGCACCGGAATCCTTTCTCGACCTGAAGGCCGGGCGCGTAGATGCCAGCTTTGTCGATGCCGCTGTGGGTGAGTCCGACTTCATCAAGACGCCATCAGGCAAGGGCTATGCCTTTGCCGGCCCGGAATACAACGAGGTGAAGTACTTCGGAGAAGGGGCTGCCGTGGCGGTGCGCAAATCGGACACTGCCTTGCTGGCCCGCATCAACAAGGCGCTGAAGCAGATTCGGGCCGACGGCAGCTACGACAAGATCCAGAAGAAATACTTCAGCTTCGACATCTACGGCAAATAAACCGTCGCGGTGGTGTGGGCAATCCAGCGCCCGCACCGTCCCTTCCCGGGAAATACAGGGGTAGTACATGTTTTTACACGGATATCTTCCCAGCATCCTCGAAGGAGCGGTGCTGACACTGAAACTGGCGGCGGCATCGCTGGCGGTTTCAGTGCTGCTGGGACTGGTCGGTGCCATGTTCAAGATGGCCCCTTCCAAACCCTTGCGCACCCTGGCCGAGCTTTACTCCACCGTGGTCCGCGGCGTACCAGACCTGGTGTGGATGTTTTTGCTGTTCTTCGGCGTGCAGATGCTGCTCAACGATCTGGCCGCTGCCATGGGCTGGGCCGCACCAGATATCGATCCCTTCATCGCCGGCGTGCTGACACTGGGTTTCATCTTCGGTGCCTACATGACCGAAACCTTCCGCGGCGCCATCATGGCCGTCCCCAAAGGCCAGATGGAAGCCGGTGCCGCCTATGGCATGGGGCCGCTGCGCATCTTCCTGCGCATCACTTTTCCGCAAATGGTGCGCTTCGCCCTGCCCAGCTTCACCAACAACTGGCTGGTACTGGTGAAATCCACCGCCCTGGTTTCGGTGATCGGCCTGAATGATGTGATGTACCGTGCCGATGCGGCCAAGTCCAATACCCAGGAGCCGTTTACCGTCTACATGCTGGTGGCGCTGATCTTCCTGGTCATCACCAGCGTGTCCAACATCCTGCTGGGCATGCTGGAGCGGCGCTATTCCACTGGACTTAAGGAGAACGGCCTGTGATCGACTTTCGCCTGATTCTGGACAAACTGCCGGCCTTTCTGGGTGGGGCCGACGGCCAGCCGGTGCTCAGCACCAGCGACGGCATCGTCATGACGCTGGAGCTGCTGGGTGCTTCCCTGCTGCTGGGCATGCTGCTGGCCGTGCCGCTGGCACTGGGCCGGGTGTCGAAAAACCGCCTGCTGTCCGGCAGTGTCTGGCTGTACACCTATATCTTCCGTGGTACGCCGCTATTGGTGCAGCTGTTTATCATTTACTACGGTCTGTCGCAGTTTGACGCCGTGCGTGACAGCTGGCTGTGGCAATACCTGCAGGATGCCTGGTTCTGCGCCATTCTGGCCTTCACGCTCAATACTGCGGCCTACACCACGGAAATCATCGCCGGGCAAATCCGCACCACGCATTGGGGTGAAATCGAAGCCGCGCGCGCCATGGGCATGAGCAAGTGGCTGATGATGCGCCGTATCGTCATTCCTTCAGCCCTGCGCCGCGCCCTGCCGGCCTACAGCAACGAAGTGATCATGATGATGCAAAGCACGGCAGTGGCCGGCCTGGTTACCCTGGCCGACATCACCGGGGTGGCGCGCCGCATCTACAGCGACACCTATATGGCCTTCGAGCCCTTCCTGATTGCCGGTGCCATCTATCTGCTACTTACCTTTGTCTTTGTCTGGCTGTTCAAGCAGGCAGAGCAACGCTGGCTGGCCTATCTGGCCCCGCGCAAGCATTGACAGCGTGGGCAGCCACGAGGCTGCCTTCTTTCAGCAATGGCCGGCTGTCGGCATGACAGCGGCGCGATGAAACCTTAGAACAAGGGTTGCAAGCATGAAACTCAACGACGCGGCACAAGCCACCGACATCAAACTGCGCGTAAGCGACCTGCACAAAAGCTATGGCAGCCACGAAGTACTCAAGGGCGTGTCTCTCACTGCCCATGCGGGCGACGTGATCAGCATCATCGGCTCCTCCGGCTCCGGCAAAAGTACCTTTCTGCGCTGCATCAACATGCTGGAGCATCCCAACAGCGGGCAGATCCAGCTGGGCGGCGAAGAGCTGCAACTGGTACCGGACAAGAAAACCGGCGCGCTGCGTGCCGCCAACCACAAGCAGCTGGAGCGCATCCGTACCCGGCTGGCCATGGTGTTCCAGCATTTCAATCTGTGGGCACACATGACGGTGCTGGAAAACATCATCGAAGCGCCCATCCATGTACTGGGCCTGTCGCGGGACGAGGCCATTGCCCGCGCACGCAAGTATCTGGACAAGGTGGGCCTGAAAGACGTTGAAGGCAAATACCCGTCCCACATGTCCGGCGGCCAGCAGCAGCGTGTAGCCATTGCCCGCGCACTGGCCATGGAACCGGAAGTCATGCTGTTTGACGAACCGACTTCAGCACTGGACCCGGAACTGGTCGGCGAAGTATTGCGGGTGATGCAGGACCTGGCGCGCGAAGGCCGTACCATGGTGGTGGTGACCCACGAAATGGGCTTTGCCCGCGAAGTGTCCAACCACGTGATTTTCCTGCACAAGGGCAAGATCGAAGAACAAGGCAATCCGCGCGAAGTGCTGGCCAATCCGCAAAGCGAGCGGCTTGCACAATTCCTCTCCGGCAGCCTTAAATAAATCGTACAATGCCTCACTGAAATAGCAGCGCCACGCCATCCACGGCATGGCCTGCTTTTTTGGTATAGTGCTCAACTTTTTTGCAAACATGGGTCAATCAATGCACGCTGCCAAACCGTTACGCTACGGTTTTCTCCTGCTTCCGCACGCTTCCATGGCCGACTTTGCCATCGCCAGCGAAGTGCTGACCCGGGCCAACCAGCTGGCCGAAAAAAAGCTGTACGAATTCTTGCCGCTGTCGCTCAATGGCCTGCCGGTTGCCATGTCCAATGGCCTCAAGCTGCCGGTTGACCTGCCACTGGCCTACGCGCCCAAGCTGGATGGCCTGTTCATCCTGGCTGACGACATCACCATCGATGTCAATCTGGACGAATTGCTCAAGAGCATCAGCGGGCTGCATACCGATAAGCTGCCCATCGCAGGCATCGGCTGCGGCAGTTACTGGATGGCGCGCGCCGGCCTGCTCAACGGCTTTCGTTCCACCATACACTGGCAGGAAATCAGCCGCTTTACCGAAGAATTCCAGGACGTCATCGTGTCGTCCAATCTGTACGAAATCGATCGCTGCCGCATGAGCTGCGCTGGCGGTGCCGCCACTCTGGATTTCATGCTGTCACTGGTGGGCAGCCAGCACGGCCACGAATTTGCCGCCCGGCTATCGGAAATGTTCAGCATCGAACGTATCCGCCCAGGCAACGAGCGTCAGCGCATTCCGCTGGCCACCCGCATCGGTGGCAGCCAGCCCAAGCTGACCGAGGCTGTCAGCCTGATGGAAGCCAATATCGAGGAGCCGCTGACCACCGACGACATCGCCTACTATGTCGGCGTCTCCCGCCGCCAGCTCGAACGTCTGTTCAAGCAGTATCTGAGTACGGTACCGTCCAAATACTATCTGGAACTGAGACTGAGCCGTGCGCGCCAACTGCTGCAACAAACCAGCAAGTCCATTGTGCAGATCGGTCTGGCCTGCGGCTTTTCCAGTGGCCCGCACTTCTCCAGTACTTATCGCAACCACTTTGGCATTACCCCACGCGAAGAGCGCGCCCAGCGCACCCAGGTGGTGGTCGAGCCGCGCTGATCCTAGCCCGCCCAGCAAGATGAAAAAGAGCCGCATCGCGGCTCTTTTTTTGTTCTGCCAGAAGCAGAATCAATCGGGAACAGTCGGTTCCACCTCAGGCGTGGTCACAGTCTGCGACAAGGGCAATTCAATACGGAAGCAGGCACCACTGGCGGGAATGTTTTCGGCACTGATCAGACCGCCATACTGCTCGACAATGGTCTGGCAGATCGACAGACCCAGCCCCATTCCGTTTTGCTTAGTGGAAAAGAAGGGATGGAACAGCACTTCCAGCGACTCCGGCGAAATGCCGCGCCCGGTATCGCGCACTTCCAGAATGGCTTTCTTGCCCTCGCGCCGGGTGTGAATGATGATATGGCGCTTCATCACCGGCTCGTCCCGCAGCGCATCCATGGCATTGGACAACAGGTTAAGCACCACCTGCTCCATCTGGATGCTGTCCGCCATCACCGCCATCGGATAAACCGACAGCAGTTGCACCATCTCGATACTGCGTTCTTTCAGGTCGTACTCGGCCAGGAACATGCAATTCCCGACCACCTGATTCAAATCGATCAGGCGGATTTCCATCGCCCGCTTGCTTACCAGCGCACGCAGACGCTTGATGATTTCACCAGCACGGTCAGCCTGTGCCACAGCCAGTCGCAAGGCAGATTCAACCTGTGGCCGGCTATCTTCGCCAAACTCCAGCAATTGCAACGACGCCTGGCAATAATTGGAAATAGCCGTCAGCGGCTGATTCACCTCATGCGCGATACCTGAAGCCATCTCACCCATGGTGTGCAGGCGAGCGACATGGGACAGTTTCTCCAAGTGCTCTTTCACCCGCAACTCACTGGCCTCTAACGCCTCAGCCGCCCGCTGACGTACCGGGCCCATATCACGCAAGGCACACACAACACCGGTCAGGCTACCGCTGCGGGAAAACAGGGGGGCAATAGCTCCCTCTACCAGCCGCACGTGTCCCCTGGCCGTGGCCAGCTGCATGCGCTCGGGCAGTACCACGGTATGCGCCTCGCGATAACATTCGCTGATGGGATCCTCAGCCAGCTCGGATGACAGTTCCCCAATCAGCCGGAACACGTTCTGGAAAGATTGGGCAGTGACTTCCTCTCGGCTTACGCCAAGCAGCGAAAGCGCCATGGGGTTAGCCATCTCAATACGCTGCTGCGTATCCAGGATGATTACTCCGTCATGCACGGCATTCAGTGCCACGGCTGCCCGCTCACTCTGCAAAAACAGCGCCTCATCAGCCTGGCTCTGTGCTCGGCGCATGGCCAGACGCTGGCTGTAGATCAACCACAGTGAAATCACCAGAGACAGAATCAGGCCCTCACGCAGCAGCAGGCCTATCAACTTGAAATCGGACAGGAAAACATCCTTGCCTACCCGCAAGGTAAATGGCTGGGATTCACTGATCAAGGGCAAGCCAACTTCCAGGCGGGCCAAGATCGGCAACCAGTTATCGCTGCCCTGATGCTTGCCATGTGCACTGTAAATGGCAGTTCCATTATTGCCCGATGCCTGGATCGACAAGTCCAGGTCAATTGGCACGCCTTCATTGGGGGCAATGGTCAACAGCTTCTCGCAATACACCACCAATGCCACCACGCCAATCAGCGTTCCACGACCTGCGGCAGCACCACCCGCTTCTTTTCCCAGAAATACCGGTTGCATCAACAGATACACCCGGCCACCTTCATATAAATCAAACGGCGCCGATGCCACCTTGCGTCCGGTCCGGATGGCACGTTGCATATCAGCGGCAAAACGCGGCTCATGCAGCACATCAAAACCGTAAACCGAACTGGCTGTCGGAATATCTGGCTCAATCATGGTAACGACCAGATGCTGGTCACGTACCGGAGCCGGTAGCCAGCTACGCCGCCCCGAAATATCAAAATCGCGAATAAAAAAGGTTTTACCAAAACGCTGCTGCATTTCATCAAGAAAAGCAACGCGATTGTCCCGGGTAACATTCTGGAAGAATTCAAAGGTATAAAGCTGGGAATAATGCGCCAGCAATTGATGCGAAAATGACTTAAGTACTGGCATGTCAAATTTCTGCCGTGACAGCAGCAAGGCATCAACAGCAGCCAGGACCGACTCGTTCTGATCAAGCTTGCGCGCAATGACACCATGAGCCAAACGTGCGCTGCGATCAAACTCTTCCTGAATACGCTGGTATTCGGACATTGCCCATTGCATGCCAACCATCAGCGCAACACCAAGCCATATCAGGACAAACAGGTGCAGTCGTTTTCGCGGAAATTCTGGCAAGGGATTCTCTCAGGCTAGCAAGATAACAAGACGGCCAGAAGGCCATAATCCGGCCAAGTATTGTAACCTTGCCTGCCAGACAGTGACAGCGTAGTACTGCTTAGCACTCTGGTCCGCACTCAGCAAATAGCTTAGTACTTGCCTACCGATCCCAAATAAACATCCCAGATGGCAGGTAGTGCAAACGGCAGGCTGCACACAAACTTTCCGAGTACAAAAGCACAAAGCCCAGCTCGATTGAGCTGGGCTTCTGTAAGGGGAGTCTGGCAGTGTCCTACTTTCACATGGCGAATGCCACACTATCATCGGCGCTAAGGCGTTTCACGGTCCTGTTCGGGATGGGAAGGCGTGGGACCACCTCGCTATGGCCACCAGACATAAACTGTCAACAAACTCGAAGAAGCTTTGTCATCCAGACATTGTCTGAATCACTGAATTAATTAGGTATCTTAATCTTGGATCTTTGATCGCGTCGCACATGCACTATCCGTCAGCCCGGTTTCCCAAGCCACTCAAATGATAGGATCAAGCCTCACGAGCAATTAGTATCGGTTAGCTTAACGCCTCACAGCGCTTCCACACCCGACCTATCAACGTCCTGGTCTCGAACGACTCTTCAGGAGGGTCAAGCCCTCAG